>DATDES010000001.1:0-8268 GCA_036522975.1 Burkholderiaceae bacterium
GCTGATGTTGGATGCACTGGCGCGCGAGCCGGGACACCACCGCGGCGTGGCCGTGGTGGACGACCAAGTGTCCGATACGCAGCTCGATGTGATGCATGCCATCGGCGTGCGCGGCGTGAGGCTGAACCTGGTGTCGCCGGTCGGCGAGGGCGTCGACCCCGCACAGCGCTTCGCCACGCTCGCACCGCGCCTGCAGCGCGTGGGCTGGCACCTGCAGTGGTACACGAACGCCGTGCAGTTGCCCCGTGTCGCTGAACTGCATCGGTCCAGCGACGTCACCTGCGTGCTCGACCACCTGGCCGGCTTCGGCGCGCTGGTCGCCGACGACCATCCGGCCTGGCAGGCCGCCGCAGCTCTGGCCGCACGCGGGGCCTGGCTCAAGCTCTCGGGCTGGTACCGGCTGGATGCCCAGGCGCCGTACACGGACCTCGTGCCGCGCATCCGCCGCCTCGCCGATCTGTTCGGCGACCGCCTGGTCTGGGGCTCGGACTGGCCCCACACGACATTTGCATCCGACGCGATGCCGCCATACGCCGAGACGTGGCAGCCCGTCGCCGATGCACTCGGCAGCAAGGCCGCCGACGCCCTGCGGGGCCGTCACCCGCGGATCTACCCGTAAGGGAGAACAGGATGCAAGTCACCGGACTGATGCATGGTGCGCCGCTGCTGCGCCACGTCGACTTCCCGACCGCCGAGGTTCTCGGCCCCGACGCCACCGAGGACGAGATCGCGGCGCTGATCAAGCGTCACGGTCAGGTGTTCGTGAAACCGCTGTTCAGGGGCGGCGTCGGCAAGAAGGGCAAGTCGGGCCTGATCGGCCGCGCCAAGGACCTACGCACCGCACTGGCCGAGAAGGAGCGCCTGTACTTCGCCGAGCACCGGCACGGCAATGCGGTGGCCAAGGCGAACGGCGTGACCTTCGAAGGCGGCGTGCCGGCCGAGCACGAGATCTACTTCGCGATCACCGACGACACCCGCTTCCGCGCGCCGGCGATCACGATCACGCACAAGGGCGGCGTCGACATCGAGGAACTCGGCAAGGGCGACATCGCCACCGTGCCCTTCGATGCACTGACCGGCCTGAAGGCCTTCGTGATCGCCAACGCACTCGCCGACATCGGCGCTCCGAAGGAGGTGATCTCGCCGCTGGTGCAGCACCTGCCGAAGCTGTGGGAACTGATGCACCACTACGGCATGACGACGCTCGAGCTGAACCCGATCCGCATGCGGCCTGACGGCAACGGCCGCCTCACGCCCGTGGCCTGCGACTTCAAGTGCGGCTTCGACCGCGACGACCCGCGCGCGGCGCGGCTGAAGCTGCCGGACCATCTGTTCGCAGCCGACATCGGCCCGTTCGAGCAGGAGGTCAACGAGCTGCGCACGCACCAGGGCCAGTCCGACGTGTTCGTCATCAACGAACACGGCACCATCCTCGCGCCGACCTTCGGCGGCGGTGCCAACAGCCTGGTCACCGAGGTGCTCGGCGAGGCGGCGAGCATCTCGTCTGACTTCGGCGGCAACCCGCCGTACGAGAAGATGAAGTCGGTAGCGCGCATCTGCTACCGGCACTTCCTCGCGCAGAGCAACGTGCTGTTCATCATCGGCGGCAAGTCGAACAACACCGACATCCACGAGACGCTGCGCGCAATGGGCGATGCCTTGCGCGAGCACTTCTCGAAGCACGGTCCGACGCCGCTATACGTCGTGGTCGGCCGCGGCGGGCCGAACCTGGTGCGCGGCTTTGGTGCGCTGGCCGACACCTGCGAGGCGCTCAGCCTGCCCTACCGCTTCTTCGGCTTCGACAGCGCGATCTCCGAGGTCGTGAATTACGCGAAGAAGATCGACCTGTGGATGAAGACCGGCGGGCGCGAACAGATCGCGCAGCGGCTGCACATCACCAGTGCCGCGTGAACGAGGAGACCACCATGCACGCACGAGGCATTCCCGAATTCCCCTACTATCTGGGCATCAACTCGCTGGCCGACATGGCCACCCGCGGCAACCGCGTCTGCGTCCTCAACATCCTGGGCGGCGAGTCGCGCCAGGTCACACCGACCAGCCACGTCTTCTCGGGCGGCAACGTCGTCTTCGGCACCTCGCCCGGTCGCGGCGGTCAGGTGCTGCCGACCGCGATCGGCGACATCCCCGTCTTCAACAGCGTGCGCGAAGGGCTGAACGCCGGCCACGCCTTCGACACCGGCGTCGTCTACCTGCCGCCGTCGGGCGTGCGCGACGGCGTGGCCGAATTGATCCGCGTCAACTCCGGGCTGCGCAAGATTGTCATCGTGACCGAGAAGATCGCGGTGCACGATGCGCGCGAGATCCGCGCGATGGCGCAGGGCGCCGGGGTCGACATCGTCGGCGGCAACTGCCTCGGCGTGGCCGACTCGTGGAACCGCGTCCGCATCGGCGGCGCGCTCGGCGGCGACCATCCGGAAGAGACGCTGATCCAGGGCACCGTTGCGGTCTTCTCCAATTCCGGCGGCTTCACGACGACCATCGCGCAGTACCTTTCAACCGAAGGCTGGGGCACGACGACGCTGGTGTCGTCGGGCAAGGACGTCTACATCCACTACGCCGCACGCGACTTCGCCCATGCGCTGCGCAATGACGGCCGCTCGCGCGCCGCAGTGCTCTACGCGGAGCCGGGCGGCTACTACGAGCACGGGCTCGACTGGGGTAAGCCGGTGGTGGCCTGCGTCGTCGGGCGCTGGAAGTCGAAGCTGACGCGAGCGGTGGGCCACGCCGGCGCGATGGCCGGTTCGGGCGACCGCGCCGAAGACAAGGAACGCTGGTTCATGGATGCCTTCGGCGTGGACACGATCTTCACGCCCGAGCACCCGGTCGTCTCGAAGAAGGGCGCGGTGGTCACCAACATCGCGCACATCCCGGCGGCGCTGACCGCGGTGATGGCGCTGTCGGGTGCCGGGCCCGACTTCGCCCCGCGCGGCAGCCTCACGCTGAAGCCGTGGCTGGCCAACGACCAGGGGCTGGACCTGCCGCCCGAGCTGGCATTGGCGCCGGTGACCGCCCCCGAGCCCTACGCGGCGCAGATCGCCGAACTGAAGCGCCAGGTCGGTGCCGTGATCGCCCGCCAGAACATGAAGGACAAGTCCGGCGCTTCGGTCATGGATTCGAAGACGCAGGTCACATCGGTGCACGGTCATTCGGTGCTCGAACTGGCGCTGCAGCCGCTGCAGGCCAACTTCGCGCTGCCGCTGGTGCACGAAGGGGCCGGGCCGAACGACCGGGCGTTGCTCGACATCGCGGTGGCGGCCGAGGTCAACCTAATCGGCACGCCGATGCTCGCTGCCGCGGAAGCGGCGCGGGAAGGCGGCAACTCCCCCAACACCGTCATGGCGGCGGCCGTGACCATCGTCGGGCCCAAGCGCGTCGAGCGTGCGCTGGCCTGCACGCGGGCGCTGATCGACCTGTTCATCGGCTCGACGCTGAAGGAAGGGCAGCACACCGACTTCGACCTGTCGACGATCGAAGTCGACGCCCCGACCCGCGCGCTCTTCATGGCGCGCGACGACGAGGCGAACGACTCGCACCCCGAGGCGATGCTGCTCGCCGTGAAGGACCGCGGCGCCAAGTCGGTGTTCCTCGAGTTGCTGCTGAAGCAGGGCGGTCGCCTGTCGCGCGACGCGATCCTCGCCGCGATCGCTACGACGATTGCCTGGGGCCCGCTGGTGCGCAAGCGCATCAGCCGGTTGACTGCAGAGACCCTACCCTGGTACCTGCGCCTGTACGGCACGATGGTCGGCGCGTCGATCCCGGCGCCGCTGCACCAGTGGGGGTCCTTGGCCGGCATCTCGCAGGCGGAGCGCTACGGTTCGTGGACGATGGCCGACCTGTGCTTCCTGGCGATCACGGGCAAGAAGCCGACACCCGAGCAGGCGCTGCCGCTGCAGATCCTGATTGGCCTGCTGATCAGCAACGGCCCGGGATCGATCACCTCGCAGGGCGCGAAAGGGGCTGTCGCGGCCGACGGGCCGCAGACGCCGACTCGTGTGCAGGTCAACAAGGCGATGGTCGGCTTCCTGACGCACAGCGGCTACAGCCACGGCGGCAACGGCTACGAGGGCATGGCGTTCCTGCTCGAGCAGTTCCGCGGCGCCGACCTGCGCGACCCGAACGACGCCGACCACGACATCGACCTGAAGGCGATGGCGAGCGCGTTCGCCAAGACCTACAAGGCCGAAAAGGGCGCGGCGAAGGAACTCGGCCAGGAGTTGCGTGCGCTGCCCGGCGTGCACCACCCGGTGTTCAAGGGCAAGCCGATCAACCACGACCCGCGCGAGCGCTTCATCTCAAAGTTCCTCGCCGAGCGCCAGCAGTACAACGTGTTCCACGCGTTCTATGGCGAGCTGGTGCAGGCGCTGTACGACGAAGGCGCGACGTCCTACGTGTTCTGCGTCAACGTCGACGCGGTGATCGCCGCGCTCTTGCTCGGGATGCTGTGGACCGACTACCGCAGCGGAACACTGGGCGAGCGCGAGCTGGAGACCGCGGCGTTCAACGTCTTCCTCTACGGCCGGATGATCGGCGCCGCCGCCGAGATCGACGACCACCTGAACCGCGGCCGCAACATGGACACGCGTACACCCGAGGCGCAGTGCGCCCATGTGCTCTGAACGACCCAGATCCCTACCGAACGAAGACCATCACCATGACCCAATCCAAGATCTCCCGACGTGCCGCGCTGCGTTATTCCGCTGTGGCCACCGCCTTGGCCGGCGGACTGCCGCTGTTCGCCCGCGCGCAGGCCGTCTGGCCGAGCAAGGCCATCCGCCTCGTCGTGCCGTTCGCGCCGGGGGGCAGCAGCGAGATCGTTGCCCGCGCGGCGGCCGGCGAGCTGTCCAAGATTCTCGGCCAGAGCGTCTACGTCGACAACAAGCCCGGTGCCGCCGGCAACGTCGCGATGGGCGAGGTGGCGCGTGCCGAGGACGAGCACACGATCATCCTCGGCCATATCGGCACCTTGGCGGTGAACCCGTATATCTTCGACAAGCTCCCCTATGACCCGGTGAAGGCATTCACGCCGGTTTCGCTTCTCTCCAAGGTGCCCAGCCTCTACGTGGTGCGCCCGGACCTGCCGGTCAAGGACCTGAAAGAGTTCATCGCGCTTGCCAAGAGCAAGCCCGGCCGGCTGAACTACGGCTCGGCCGGCAACGGAAGCGCGGGCCACCTCGCCTTCGAGTACCTGAAGATGGCAAGCAACACCTTCATGGTCCACGTGCCCTACCGCGGCACGGGCCCACAGCTGACCGACCTGATGGGCGGCCGGCTCGAGTGCGCTGCCGTCGGCGCGCCGGCGGTGCTGCAGTTCATCAAGACCGGCAAACTTCGCTGCATCGCGACCGGCACCACGCAGCGCCTGGCGCAGCTGCCCGACGTGCCCACGGTCGCCGAGCAGGGTTTCCCCGGTTTCGAGATGACGCAGTGGTACGGCCTGCTCGCGCCTTCGAAGATGGCGGGGGCCAACGTCGACAAGCTCGCCCTGGCGTCGGCCCGCGCGATAAGGGAGCCGGCGTCGCTGAAGCTGCTGGAAAGCGAAGCTGCGATCGCGGTCGGCGGCACGCCCGCCGAGTTCGTTAAGAAGTTATCCGTAAATAGTACACTGTCGTTCCGAGCCGCATGTCACGCGGCGTTCGGGCGAGGGCATGGTCACACGCAAGCGAGTCGACTCATGGGTAGTAACGGACGAATTCTGGGAGCGCGTCGAGCCGTTGATTCCCGAGCGTGCGCGCGTCAAGGGCAAGGAGTACTTGCGCAAGCCTGGAGCGGGTCGGCCGCCGAAGCCGGCGCGCCAGGTGTTCGAGGCGGTCATGTATGTGCTGCGCACCGGTTGCCAATGGAAGGCACTGCCCAAGGAGCGATTCGGCAGCGCCAGCGCGGTGCACAAGCGCTTCCTGGAGTGGGAGGAGGCAGGCGTGTTCGAGGCGCTGTGGCGGGCCGGCCTGGCCGAGTACGACCAGATGGAAGGCATCGCCTGGCGATGGCAAAGCATCGACGCGGCCATGTTCAAGGCGCCGTTGGCGCAAGAGGCGGTCGGACCCAACCCGACCGATCGGGGAAAAAAAGGGAAGCAAGCGGCATCTGCTGGTGGACGGCCGTGGCGTCCCGTTGTCGCTCGTCGTGACCGGGGCCAACAAGCATGACGTCACGCAACTCGATGCAGTGCTGCAGGCCATCATGGTCAAGCGCAAGACCCCGAGCATCCGGCGCAGCAAGCACCTGTGTGCCGATGCTGGCTATCGCGGCTGGCGCGCATTGGAGATCATCGAATCGCACGGCTACATCCCTCGTGTCGTCAGTCGCCCAAAGGAAGCCGCTGCCAAGAGACGAAACCCAGCGAAGAAGGCACGGCGCTGGGTGGTCGAGGTGTGCCACAGCTGGTTCAACCGCTTCCGCAAGTTGCTCGTGCGATACGAGAAACTCGAGCGCAGCTTCATGGCGCTCAATCACATCGCTGCGGCGATCATTGCGTTCCGAAAGGTCAAGCTGACAATGAACATTATTTACGGATAACTTCTAAGTTCATCGAGGCCGAACAACGGCGCTGGAAGCCGGTGATCGCGCGGGCGAAGATAACGCCAGACTGAACCTAGAAACGGCAGTTCACGGCTGCGGAGCAATTCCAAATCGGTGACTTCCGCGGTTGCGAAAACACAGCTTGCGACAACGCTTTGCCCTCGAATCGCCACCCTCAACTGCCGCTTCTAGGCTGAAAGGGCTACTGCCACTGGGCGCCGCCGTCGGCAGAGGCTGAGCCACCGCGTGGATGAACGACCGTATTATCGAGCGGCGACGGACGGCTTCACGCCCTGAGTCGTTCCGCAAGGCCTGTTACGTCTGCGCGACGAGTAGTTGGTTGAGCAGAGGCGAGCCGCGCTTCTTCAAGGCATTGAGGTAGGTCGATTCGTCATAGGGCGTTCGCGTCTGCCAGCAGCGGAACAAGATGCGCAGCCACTTGAAGGCCAAGGCGCGCAGCGCCGCCTGGTGCGAGCTGCCCTTGTCGCGTTGCTGGCGATAGAACGCGCCGGCCCAGAAGGACTTGTTGATCGTCTGCGCTGCCCATTCGACCAAGGTTTGCCGCAGGAAGGTCGGGCATTGCCAGCGCCAATGGATCCAGCACTTGTTGCCACTGCGCTCGGTGACCGGCGCCACGCCAGAGTATTTCTGGAGCTCAGCAGCGGTAGCGAAACGCTCGCGCTGTTCTCCAAAGGCAACCAACAGGCGAGGCGTCAGATGCGTGCCTGCGCCAGGCAATGACTTGAACAGCGCATAGTCCGGCAGGGTCGGTGCAATCTCGGCGATCTGGGCATCGAATCGATCGATCGCCTGCAGCGTGACCCGCAGTTGGTCCACCAAGACCAGGGCCTGCAACCGGTAGGCCGTGATGACGGCGACATCCTGGGTTAGTGGCCTGGCGAGCTTGATCGCCTGGATACGCTCATCGATGACATCCACGTAGCGCACGTTGTGCGACCAGAAGAACGCCCTGACGCTGGTGGCCCGTGCACGCTTGACCTGTAGGAGCGTCGGCCACCGGGTCAGGAAGTCGCAAAACACGATCGTATCCGTGTGGTCGAACCAGTCGAGCGCTTGGGGGAAGTATTGCTTGAGGGCGTAGCCCAGGCGATTGGTGAAGCGGGTCTTGTCGTCGACCACGCGCCGGCGCTGCTCGACCAGGTGAAGCAGCGTGCGCATCGGCACGCTCTGCGGTTTGAGCGCAGTCAGGCGGTCACGGTGGTGCATCAGCAGTTCAAGCGCGTGCTCGGCGTCGGTCGGATCGTCCTTGGCTCGGCTGGGCTTGAATGCTTCGCGGTACTTCGCCAAGGTCGCCGGATTGATCGGAAAGAGCACGAAGAAGTCGTACTTCTGCAGCGCATAGACCAGAGGCCCCTTGGTCAGCTCCAGCGCCACGGCAATGGGTCCACCGAATCGCAGTCGCATCGAGATCGCCCATTGATCGATCGCATCGACCTTGTGTTCGATGCGCGCGAACTCGCGCCGCTCGCCGCTTGCGCCCTGCAAACAGATGTCGTGCTTCTTGTCGGCCCAATCGATGCCGATGAAGGCGGTGAACTCGTCGGAAAGAGGCTTCATGACACACCTCCTGCAAAGCCACGTTGATAGTCGAAGGGACCTGCGGTGCTCGAGTTCTGCGAAGGCAATATAGGAGGCCGGCAAGACGGCATGCCCTGAGTATTCGTTGACGAACCCAAGCGCACCCGCGGGCTCGAAGCTAAAGCCGTGAAC
>DATDES010000002.1:0-2897 GCA_036522975.1 Burkholderiaceae bacterium
CGATCAAGATCACGCCGGCGATCGACTTGACGCTCGAGTACGCGGTCGAATTCATCGAGGACGACGAACTGGTCGAGATCACGCCGAAGTCGATCCGCCTGCGCAAGCGCCACCTGAAGGAACACGACCGCAAGCGCGCTTCCCGCGAAGCTGCATGACGCACCGCAGGGCCGTGGCCCTGATGGTCCTGTGCACCCTGATGTGGAGCATCGCCGGGGTGGTCACGCGCCATCTCGATGCCGCGCGCAGCTTCGAGGTCACGTTCTGGCGCAGCGCCTTCAACGCGGTGGCGCTGCTGCTGGCCTTGCTCGCGATCCGCGGCCGCGCGCTGGCGGTCGATCTGCGCACCGGTGGCGTTGCGCTGTGGTTCTCCGGCTTGTGCTGGGGAGTCATGTACACGAACTTCATGCTCGCGCTGACCCTGACCACAGTGGCCACCGTGTTGGTCACCATGGCGATCGGGCCGCTGGTCACGGCACTGTTTTCCCGCGTGTTCCTGCAGCACCGACTGCCCGCGCGCACCTGGTCGGCCATCGGCCTGGCCGCCGTCGGGATCGCCTGGATGTTCGGTCGCCAGGCACTGGCGGGAGGCAGTTCGATGACCGGTGCGCTCGTCGCCCTCGGTGTGCCGCTGGCCGCCGCAGCCAACTGGACCCTGCTGCAGCACCTGCACCAGCGTCACGCGTCCGATCCAAGCGTCCAGGAACCGCAGATGCTGCCAGCGGTGTTGATCGGTGCCTTGCTCTCGGCCGCCGTGACCCTTCCGTTGGCGCTGCCCCTCTCGGCCACCCCGCACGACCTTGGCCTGTTGGCCTTGCTGGGTGTGGTGCAGCTTGCGATTCCCTGCCTGATCGTGGTGCGCCTGGCCAAGGTGCTGGCCGCGCCCGAGATCTCGCTGCTCGGCTTGCTCGAGGTCATCTTCGGCGTGCTGCTGGCCTGGGTCGGTGCCGGTGAGGCGCCGGGCAGCGAGGCCCTGGTCGGCGGCACACTGGTGCTCGTGGCGCTGATCGGCAACCAGTGGTGGGCCCTGCGCGAGCGCGAATCATCCTAGGGTGATCACCGGGCCGTCGATGTCGGGCGCACGCCTAGCATCGGCCCGATGAAGCGACTGTCTGGCCTCGACGCCACCTTCCTGCACCTCGAGACGCGGGAGATGCCGATGCATGTCGGCGCGCTGCAAGTGTTCGAGCTGCCGGCGGGCACGCGCGGCCGATTCGTCAACGCCCTGCGCAAGCACATGGCCGAGCGCCTGCCGATCACCCCGGCGCTCCGCCGCCGCCTCTGGCAGATGCCGTTGAACATGACCAACCCGGTCTGGATCGATGCGCTGCCCGACCTGAAGCAGCACATCGTCGAACTGAGACTGCCGCGCAAAGGCAACGACATCGCGCAGCTCGAGGCCCTGGTCGGCGAACTGCACCCAAAGCTGCTCGACCGTAACCGACCGCTGTGGAAATTCCATGTCATCGAGGGTCTGTCCTCGGGCGCGGGCGGCAGCAAGCGCGTTGCCCTCTATACCCAGCTGCACCACGCGGCGGTCGACGGTCAGGCGGCAGTGGCACTGGCCAACGCGCTCCTTGATCTCGGACCGACGCCCGCGACGGTGCATGCGCGCCCCTCCAGTCGCGTCAGGCGCTTCGAACTCGGCCTGGTCGAGATGATCTCGGGCGCGATCGGCAGCGAGGTGCAGCAGATCACCCAACTGATCCGCGCCTTGCCGGGCACCGTCGGCTCGCTGTCGTCGGCCGCGACAAGGGCGGCGGCGCGCAGCGAGATCGTCACCGGCCACAAGCGCAGCGGCAGTCTCGCGTTGGCGCCACGGACCCGCCTGAACGCCTCGGTGACGACCGGACGCGTGTTCGCGACGCTGTCGCTGCCGCTGCACGACTTGAAGGCTCTGGGCCGCTTGCACGAGGCCACGCTAAACGACATGGTGCTGTTGCTGTGCAGCAGCGCGCTGCGGCGCCACTTCGGCAAGCACGGGCCGCTGCCGCGCAAGTCGATGGTCGCCGCGATGCCGGTCTCGTTGCGCGAGAAGGGCGACACCCGGTCCGACAATCAGGTTTCGATGACCCTGATCAGCCTGGGAACGAACATCGCCGACCCGATGCGCCGCCTGGACCACATCAAGGCAGCCACGCGCTCGATGAAGGGCACCCTGGCAGACGTGAAGAACAGCCTGCCGACCGATTTCCCGTCGATCGGTGTGCCCTGGCTCATGGAGGCGGCGATCTCGCTCTACCGGCGCGCCAAGGTCGCCGACAAGCTGCCGCCGGTGGCCAACGTGGTGATCTCCAACGTGCCCGGTCCGCTGACCCCGCTGTACCTGGCGGGCGCGAAGATGCTGACCAACTTCCCCTGCTCGATCGTCGTGCACGGTGTGGGGCTCAACATCACGGTGCAGAGCTATGACCAGTCGCTCGACTTTGGCCTGATGGCCGATGCAACGGCGATGCCCGAAGTGCGTGAGCTGGCCGAGTCGCTGCGGGTGGCCTTCGACGACGTGCGCGCCTTGTCAGTCGACGCAGCCGATGACGAGCGCCGGCCCACCGCGGCGCAGGTGGCCCGGGGTGCCGCGCGCAACGCCGGCAAGACCATCAAGCGGGTCGCGGGCCGGGCCATCGCCGGGGCGGCAGGCGTTGCCGGCGACATGGTCGGCGGTGCGGTCGCACGGGTCGCCAAGACCGCTGCACGCAGGCGGTGAGTGGCGCAGCGGCACTGTCGCGCCGGTGACACCTGTCTAGGGCAAGCGCTCGGCGCATCGCCCGCCCGTGCCCGCTAGGATCGACACCAATGAGATTGCGCCGCCCACAGCCCACTGCACCCACGCCGCCGCCGCTGCTTCATGAGGCCGACCTGAAGGCCCCTGCGCCCTGGCTCCTGATGATGGAGGGCCG
>DATDES010000003.1:0-6374 GCA_036522975.1 Burkholderiaceae bacterium
AGCGCGGTGTAGATACCGGGATGGCCTTCTTCAACCTGGGTGATCGAGTCGCCCACTGGCTGCACGAAGCAGTTGATCAAGGTCGCCGCTAAGCCCGTGCCGGCGGCCGACTGGATACGGCCGGCGGGGATGAACCCGTGCTCTAGCGCCACTTCGAAGCGCTCGCCCCACAAGCTGCGCTGCTCCGGCGTCTCGACCTCGGCCAGCGCGCGGGCGACGCGGCGGTGGACGTCGGCGATGGTCTGTTCGTCGCCCTTGGCGTATTTCTCTCGTAGCACCTCGGCGCTGATGGCCTGGGCAGGCAGCGCGGTGCGTGGCACAGCGTGACGGTGGCGGGACGTGACGGTCAAAGCGGGCTCCTGCGGCGCACAAGCGCACATCATCCATCGGCCGACACGGCAGATGTTTGATCCACGACAACGGCAGGGGTATCACGCACGCGCCGGGTGGCCAGGTGTGTCGCCGTGTCGACCTACAAGGTCCGTCGGACACGTCCGACAGCGGCCACCGACCGGAATGCCTATTCTCGATCGGCATACTGATGGAGATCGCATGAAGACACTTCGAGCATCACTCACCGCCTTGGCTGGCGCTACATCGCTGGTCGTTTCTCTGGCCTGGGCCCAGGCGCCGGGCGAAACGCAGAAGCTGGCGTTCGATCGCGTCAGCATCGTCAACAGCGGCCCCGATCTGGACGAGGTGGAGCGGATCAAGCGCATGTCGCACGCCCATCCGCTTCGGGTGCTCTTCAGTGGGAAAGGCGGCGACTACTACGTCGCTGACCGACTGATGCTCCGGCAACGCGGCGAGGTGCTGGCAGACCTGTCGAACGCCGGGCCTCTGGTCCTGGTCGACTTGCCGGCAGGCGCTTACGAGTTGCAAGCGGATTTCGGTGGCCAATCGCTGCGCCGGGCCGTGACCATCGGCCGTGGCGGCATGACCCTGAACTGGGTCGTGCCGAAATCGATCGACTGAGTCACCGCCCGCAGTCTCGATCTGCGCGCCCCAGAGATCGTGGCGACGCGTTTGGGGCGTTGTGCGTCTAGGCGGCTCGCTTGCGAAACAACGTTGACGACACGCTCAAGCTTGCCACTTCTTCGGCGGTCTGGCGCAGCGAATCACTCAGCGCGACCATACGCTCCTCGGTCAAGCGGACCATCGGGCCGGCGATCGTGACGACGCCGAGCGTGACGCCCTGGTAGACCACTGGCGCAGCGATGGAGGCCATCGAGGGCGCGAACATGTCGCTGATCATCGCGTAGCCGCGACGGCGCGTCGCGCGCAGGCAGGCAAGCAAGGCGGTGATCGTCCGCGGCGCGCGCGGCCCATAGTCCTGCGGGCTGCCGAGGCCTTGCTTGGCCACCAACGCCAGGGCCTCCTCGTCGCTCAAGGTCGACAACCAGGCGTGGCCGGCGGCGCTGCACGACAGGCGCACGGACAGCCCCATGTCCGGGTCGTAGCGCAGACCCCGCGTCGCGCCCTGGGCCTTGGCGACGAAAACCAGCACGTCGCCATCCACGATGGCCAGCCGTACCAGTTCTCGCGACGCTTCGGCCAGGGCATCGAGCGACGGCTGCGCCACGTCGACCAGGCCCGATGAACTCAGGAACGACAGGCCGAGCGAAGCGAGCTTGATCGTCAGCACGTAGTCGCCCTGGCCGCGCAACTGCCGAACGTAGCCCATGCGCACCAGTTCCGCGAGCAGCCGATGGGTGGCGCTGAGAGGCGTGTCGGTCGCCGATGCTACGGTGGAGAGGGCAACCCCTTCCGGATGGCCCGCCAAGAGCTCGAGGACCTTGATTCCACGTTCGAGGAGGCTGCTCATGCCTGCGATGCTATAGCGATCGCTCAGTAGTTTCCAGAATGGAAACGCTTTCCATCCTGATAGCATCCGAGCGCCGCAGCCAGCAAATTCAGCCGCACTCGCTCATCCCGCCCGCGACCAGGGAAATTGCGCAGGGCACGGCTGGCACCCTTGCATCAAGGGAGCGCTCGTCATTGCCGAGTTGGTCGCCGAGTCCGCGTTTCAACCCACAGGAGACCGCATCATGACCTTCGACACGACCCGCCGCTTTGCACTCGCGTCCGGCGCCGCGCTCGCCGCTGCGAGCGTCTTCCCCGCCTGGGCTCAGGCCAAGCCGCTGCGCTTCGCCGCGGTGTTCTCCGACAAGGACATCCGCGCGGAGATGATGCAGCGCTTCGCCAAGGATGTTGAGCCCGAGTTCAAGGTCGAGGCCTTCCTCAACTCGACCCTGTTCAAGCAGGGGACCGAACTGGTGGCCCTGCAACGCGACAACCTCGAGATGGGCAACATCGCGCCGCAGGACTTCTCCAAGCAGATTCCCGCCTGGTCGATCCTGACCTCGGCCTACCTGTTCCGCGACGCCAGCCATCTGAACGCCTTCTTCGCCAGCGACCTGGGCGCGCAAATGAAGAAGATGGTTGAGGACGAGGTCAAGGTGAAGATCCTGGGACCGACCTTCTTCGGCACCCGGCAGGTGGGCCTCAAAGGGAAGAAGAAGATTGCCACCCCGGCCGATCTGGCTGGGGTCAAGCTGCGCATGCCGCCCGGCGACGCTTGGCAACTGCTCGGACGTTCGCTCGGCGCCAACCCGACGCCGATGGCCTACGCCGAAACCTACACCGGCTTGCAGACCGGCGCCATCGACGGCCAGGACAACCCGCTGCCAAACGTTCAGAACATGAAGTTCAACGAGGTGATGGGCCAGATCGTGCTGACCTCGCACCTTGTCGCCTTCGATCTGCTGACGATCAACCTGAAGACCTGGCAGGCCATGTCGCCCGCCACCCAGGCCAAGGTGCAGGCCGCCGCCGACAAGGCCATCGCCTGGAGTGCGGCGGAACATACGAAGCGCGAGGCCGAACTGGCGAACGGGTTCCGGCAGGGGGGCCTCGACGTGTACGCGCCGAACATCCCCGCGTTCCGCGAGTACGCACAGAAGGTCTACCTGGCTTCGGACGAAGCGAAGGCCTGGCCGCCCGGCTTGATCGACAAGATCAACGCGCTGAAGTGATCGTCGGCGCCGGCCGGTCTCCACCGGCGGGCGCCCCGGCGTCAAGGCGTCCCGGCGTCAAGGTATCGGTAGCTCCTCATGCCCGCATCCCATCCTCTACGCACACTGGCCCAGCGGGCACACCAGGCAGCGGAGGCCGTCGCCGCATTGCTGCTCGCAGTGATCTTCGTCGGCTTCCTCATTCAGATCGTCTTCCGCTACGCCTTCAACTTTCCGGTGGGTTGGACCGCGGACCTCTCCGTGGCCGCCTGGCTGTGGTTGGTGCTGTGGGGCGCGGCCTTCGTCCTCAAGGACGACGACGAGATCCGCTTCGACCTGCTGACCAGCGCGGTCGGGCGGCGTGCACGCATCGGCATGGGCATCGTCGCCGCCATCGCCATCGTCGTGCTGTTCGCGATGTCGCTGCCAGCCGCATACAGCTACGTCAGCTTCATGAAGGTCGAGCGCACGTCCTACCTGAAGATCCGTTTCGACTGGATGTACTCGATCTACATCATCTTCGCGGTCGCCGTGATCGCGCGCTACCTCTGGAAGCTCGGATTCCTGCTGCGCGGGCGTGAGCCGGCAGCAATCGACATCACCAAGGGCAGCTCCGCCTTATGAACCTGACCAGCCCGTTCTCGATCGCCGTAATCGCGATCGTGGTGTTGAGCCTGCTTGGCCTTCCGATCGGCCTGGCGATGATCGGTGCTTCGGTGCTGTACCTGCACCTCAAGGGCGCGGACATGGGCATCGCTGCCGAGCAGCTGCTCAACGGCACCTACAGCAGCTTCCTTCTGCTGGCGATCCCGCTCTTCATCCTGGCGGCGACGTTCATGAGCGCCGGCAGCATCATGGACAGGCTGCTGCGCTTCTGCAACGCGGTGGTCGGCCGCTTCCCCGGGGGACTGGCGCAGGTCAATGTGCTGCAAAGCGTGGTCTTCGCCAGCATGTCGGGCTCCGCGCTCGCCGACGCCGCCGGTTCCGGCAAGCTGATGCAAGAGCTCATGATGCGCGGCAAGAAGTACACCGCGGAGTACGCCGCGGCGCTGTCCGCGGTGTCGTCGGTCATCGGACCGATCCTGCCGCCCTCGATTCCGCTGGTGCTCTACGCACTGGTCTCCGACGCGTCGATCGGCTACCTGTTCATGGCGGGCGTGGTACCCGGGCTGCTGCTGGGGGCGGTGCAGATGGGCCTCATCTACTTCCAGGCCAAGCGACGCAACTTCGCAGTCGAAGAGGCGGTGCCGCTGCGCGATCTGCCGCGCATCACCTGGGAGGCCTTTCCGGCGCTCATGCTGCCGGTGATCCTGCTTGGCTGCCTGTACAGCGGCGTGACCACCCCCACCGAGGCTGCCGGCGTGGCCGCCGCCTACGCCCTGCTGGTCTCGGCCGTGCTCTACCGCAGCTTGACCTGGCGCAACATTTACGACTCGCTGGTGTCGAGCGCGCGCATCAGCATCTCGATCGGCATGCTGATCGCCGGCGCGCTGGTGTTCAATTACGTGATCACGGTGGAGAACATCCCGGCCAGCGTCAGCACCGTGCTCAAGGCCTTCGAGTTGTCGCCGCTCGTCTTCCTGCTGATCGTCAATGTGATCCTGCTCGTGCTGGGTTGCTTCCTCGAAGGTTCGACCATCATCCTCGTCGTGCTGCCGGTGATGCTGCCGACCGCGCAGGCGCTCGGCGTCGACCCGGTGCACTTCGGCGTGGTGGCCGTGTTCAACATCATGCTCGGGCTCGTCACGCCGCCGTACGGGCTGCTGCTGTTCATGATGGCAAAGATCGCCAACGTGAGCCTCACCGGCCTGGTGCGCGAGGTGATGCCCTTCCTTGGCGTGATGATCGCCGCGCTGGCCGTGATCACGCTGCTGCCGGACTTCGTCCTCTACCTGCCTCGGCTGGCCGGCTACAAGGGCTGACCCGCGGTCTCTCGGCGCCCCGGCCTAGGCCTCTTTGGCGCTCATCGTGTAGCGGAAGTCGTCGGGCGCCAGCTCGTCGTAGCGGCCGGCCGCGTCCTCGCCGTTCGGATACATCAGGAAGGGCAGCGTCGCCTTGCCGCTCTGACCCGGCAGCGTGACGTCGTGTCCCGTGTTCCAGCCCACCCAGTTGCCTTCCCAACCGCCGAACAGGCCCTTGACCACCGGCGCGGCCACCGCGTGCTTCGGATCCTTGATCCACTCCGGTGTCTCCTGGCGCATCACCTTCAGCACGTCGGCCGGGTCCATCGCCACCCAGCCGTGCTGGCGCAGGAAGACCTCCGCGCGGCAGTGCTGTGCGCCCTTCAGGCTGGCCGGGTTGGCCCCGAGTTCGCGGTAGCCGAAGGCCGACGGCGCCAGGCGCAGGCCGTAGACGTCGCGCGCCGGTACGCCGACCGAGCGGCACAGGCCGACGAAGACGGCGTTCAGGTCAGCGCACTTGCCGCCCAGGTTGCCGGTCTCGAGCATGGCCTGGATGTCGCCGGTGCCGCAGCCGCGCGTCTTGGGTTCGCGATGGGCGTTGACCACGACCCAGTCGTAGATCGCGCGCACCTTGTCGACGTCGGTGCTGGCACCGCGCGTCGCCGCGACCGCCGTCTTGCGCACGATGCCGTCCAGCGGCAGCAGTTGCGTGGGCTCGAGCGTGGCGCGCAGCAGCGCCGGGTCTTCACTGACTTGGCCGGTGCGGGTCCAGTCGACAGCGCGGCTACGCGTCTGCAGCCGGCTCACCAGCGTGAGCGAAGGCGCGCCGACGTTCTCCGCAAACTCCGCGCGCAGCATGCGCACGCCGCGCAGAGGGTCTGCCACCACGCGCACCTGGGCTGCGTTGCCGCTCCACTGGTTGTCGATCGAGCGCTGGTAGTCGGTCTCGAGGTCAGGGATCGGCAGCCACACCTGGGTGCGGCCCTTGGCCACCGGCACGTTGACCTGCGTCGTGAGTTCGAACGTGCGCCAGGCGCCGACCTGCGGCTCGAAGCGCCGTGGCGGCACCTGGGCGTGCAGCGGCAGAGTGGTGACGCCGGCAGCGGCGGCGAGCAGCGTACGGCGGGACAGTCGGGCGGTCATATCAACGTTCCTGGTTTCGCAAGTTTGAAAGGGGTCAGAGCAAGGCGCTGATCCATTGGCGCTCAGCGCTCGCCTGCCAGTCGGCTTCGCCGACGACCGAGAACGCGGCGCGGCCATCGCGGCCGATCAGCACGGTGGTAGGAAAGATGCCGACGCCGAAGGCGCGCGCGGCCGAGCCATCAGTGTCGCGCAGCAGGGGCAGCGAGATGGACTCGCGCTCGCTGAAGCGGCGGATCGCCGCGGCGGACTCCTTGTGGTTGATCGCGATGACGTCCAAGCCGTCACGCTCGTGGCGCTGCGCCAGCAGCTCGAGCGA
>DATDES010000004.1:0-2380 GCA_036522975.1 Burkholderiaceae bacterium
GACCCGCGCCGGGGTCGAGCGCATCATGCGTTTTGCCTTCGGCCTGGCCCGATCACGGCCGCGCAAGCTGCTGACGGTGGTGACCAAGAGCAACGCGCAGCGCCATGCGATGGTGATGTGGGACGAGATCGCGCGTCAGGTGTCGCGCGAGTTTCCCGACGTGGCCTGGGACAAGGAACTGGTCGACGCGATGACCGCGCGCATGGTCAACCGCCCGGCGTCGATCGATACGGTGGTGGCGACCAACCTGCACGCCGACATCCTGTCCGACCTCGCTGCTGCGCTGGCCGGCAGCCTGGGGATCGCACCCACCGGCAACATCGACCCCGAGCGGCGCTATCCCTCGATGTTCGAGCCGATCCACGGCTCGGCTTTCGACATCATGGGGCTCGGGCTGGCCAACCCGGTCGGCACCTTCTGGTCCTGCGTGATGCTGCTCGAGCACCTCGGCGAGACCCAGACCGCACGGCGCCTGATGCAGGCCATCGAGCGCGTCACGGCCGACCCGTCCCTGCACACCCGCGACCTGGGCGGCAAGGCCACGACCGCGCAGGTGACCGCGGCGGTGTGCGACCTACTGGCCAACCCGGTGGCGCGACGCGCCGCCTGACGCCATGATTCGGCGACTGTTTCCCTTTCTGGAGGTTCCCGGATGACGCGCACCCTGATCGCCGCCCTGACCCTGGCCGCCGCGGCAGCCGCGCAGGCCCAGACCTGCCCAGACAAGAACCTGATGTACTGGCAGCCGTTCCCGCCCGGCGGCGAGTCCGATATCTCGGCGCGGCACCAGCAGGTGGTGTTGAAGAAGAAGTGCCCGGCCATCGACACCGTGGTTCAGTACAAGGCCGGTGGCGGCGGGGCGGTGCTGTGGAGTTCGGTCAACACGCTGCCGGCGGACGGCGTCAACATCTACGGCATCAACCTGCCGCACGTGGTGTTGCAGCCGCTCGAAGGGCAGGTGCAATACAAGACCGAAGACCTGACGCCGGTGTACTGGTACCACTACACGCCGGACGCGCTGGTCGTGCCCGACGCCAGCCCGTTCAAGAGCTTCGCCGATTTCCTCAAGGCAGCGCAGGCCAACGTCGGCAAGTACAACCTCGGCGGCTCGGCGCTCAATTCGGCCAACCATGCTGCGCACGAGCGCATGAACACCGCGTTCAAGATCAAGACCACCTACGTGCCCTACAAGGGCACCGGCGACCTGGCCAATGCCGTGCTCGGCGCGCAGATCGACGGCGCGATGACCTACACCGCCTTTGCGATCAACAACAAGACCCGGGTGCGCGCGCTGGCTGTCGCGATGAACCAGCGCCATCCTTTGTTGCCCGACGTGCCTACCTTCAAGGAACTCGGCGTCGATTGGGTCGATGGCGCCTACCGTGGCATCGCGGTGCCGAAGGCGACCTCGGCAGAAGCCAAGAAGCGCCTGTCGGACCTGTTCGCCGCGCTGAATGACGACCCAGAGATGAAGGAGCTGGCGGCCAAGAGCGGCTTCGAATTGGTCAATGTCAATCTCGAGGGCATGGACGCGTTCATGAAGGAGCGAACGGTCGTCTATACGGAAGTCGGCAAGCAGATGGGCCTGGGCAAGAAGTAGCTGGTTCGCGGTCTCCCATCTTCAGGATCTTGCCGATTCCGGTGTAGAGCCGCTGGACGATCGGCTTGGGCGTGCCGGCCGGTCCAAACACGCGCCATTTGTTGCCCTCCGCGGCAAGCGCGCCGCAGCTTCAGTCTAGGATTGGTGCTGCTCCCACAGACCCGGAAAGGCCCGCATGAGCGCCACCCATCAAATCGAGCTGCACCGTCTGAACGCCGCCGTGCGCCTGGTGGTGCGCGGCTTCGGCAGCAGCGAGGCCGAAGTCGAGGCCGTCGCAGCCAACCTGATCGAGGCCAACCTCACAGGGCACGACTCGCACGGCATCGGCATGCTGCCGCGCTATGCCGAGGCCTTCCTCGAAGGCGGTCTGAAGCCCAACACCCACGTGAGCATCGTGCACGATGCCGGCGCGCTGCTGCGCCTGGACGGTGGCGCCGGATTCGGCCAGGTCATCGGGCACGAGGCGATGGCTCTGGGCATCGAACGCGCGCGCCAGCACGGCAGCTGCATCATTGCGCTCGGCAACGCGCATCATCTCGGCCGCATCGGCGCCTGGGCCGAACAGGCGGCGGCAGGCGGCCTGGTGTCGCTGCACTTCGTCAACGTCATCGCGCGCGCCATCGTCGCGCCTTTCGGCGGTGCCGATGCGCGCTTCGGCACCAACCCCTTCTGCGCCGGCGTGCCCTTCAGCGGCCGCGACCCGGTGATCCTCGACTTCGCGACCAGCATCATCGCGCAGGGCAAGACGCGCGTGGCGATGAACAAGGGCGAGCTGGTGCC
>DATDES010000005.1:0-6976 GCA_036522975.1 Burkholderiaceae bacterium
GACGGCGTGCTGAGCTACTTCGCGCTCGACGCCGCGCGCCTGCTGCGTGCCTGAGCGAGCCGGGCCGATGCACGTCTTCCACGTCGGCCCCGACCGCTTCGCCGAACTCGACGGCCTGCCCCAGGACCTGCCGGGCGGTGGATTCCTGTGGATCGGCAGCACGCGCCCCGAATTCGAGGCGCGCATCGCTTCGCTGCAGGAGCACCTGCAGCGCTGGGAAGGCAGCCAGCTGGTCGACCTGCACCTCTCCGACCTGCTCAATCCGCAACTGCCCAGCCACTACGACTACACCTCTTGGTACGACCTGCTGGTGTTTCGACGCCTGGTGGCCGGCGCGAGTGGCGAGGCTGTTCCGGCCGATGACTCACAGGCCACGGTGGCCTCGGCGCGGCGCGCCTTACAGGGCATCGATACCAGCCCGGTCGGCTTCGCCCTCTTCGACCGTGTGCTGATGACCGTTCACCCGAGCGAGTGCGCGGTCCGTGAATACTTTGCCCAGCGCCTGACGGGTCTTGGCGCGGCCGGCCCCGAAGGGCGCAGCACGATGCGCCTGCCCAGCAGTCCGGCCGACCTGATGTTGCGTATGGTCAACCACATGGTCGACAGCTACCTCGACCTGCGCCGCCTGCTGACCCGTCAACTCGGCGCGCTGCAGGGCGAACTGCTCAGCCCGAAGAGCCGCTTCCACGACTGGCCGGTGCTGCTCGAATCGCGCAACACCCTGCACCTGCTCGAGGACATCTGCGAAGACCAGCGAGCCGCAGTCCAGGAGTGGATCGACGCCCTCGACGAATGGCCCGACCCGGGCACCGACGGCGCCCGCCGCGATCGCGAGTTGCTTCGCGTGCGCTCGCGCGACGTGCTCGAACACATCGAGCGCGTGCTGGCCCATGTGCGCCGGCTCGAACAGTCGGCCGAGAACGCGGTACAGATGCACTTTTCGGCCCTCGGCCACCGCACCAACGACATCATGCGCACGCTGACCGTGCTGACGGCGATCTTCATGCCGCTGAACCTGGTGACCGGCTTCTTCGGCATGAACTTCGATTCGCTACCGCTGATCCACACCGCTACCGGCGTCTGGATCGCCGTGATCCTGATGACCGTGATCGGTTTGGGCCTGGGCCTGTACTTCCGACGCAAGCGCTACCTGAGCGCACGCGGCTAGCGATACGGATCGCGATAGCCCAGCGCCTGCAGCAACTCGCTTTCGCGCGCCTCCATGCGTCGGGCCTCGACGGCGCGCAGGTGATCCCAGCCCTGGGCGTGCAGGCTGCCGTGCACCAGCAGGTGGGCGTAGTGCGCCTCGACCGTCTTGCGCTGCGCGCGCGCTTCGCGCGCGACCACCGGGGCGCACAGCACCAGGTCCGCCAGCACCAGCGGCGCGCGCTGGTAATCGAAGGTCAGGACGTTCGTCGCGTGGTCCTGGGCGCGGTAGTCGCGGTTGAGGGCTCGGGCCTCGGCTTCGTCGACGATGCGCACAGTGATCTCGGCCGGTGCGTCGAGCGCCGCGCGGATCCAGCGCGCGACCTTGTGTCGCGCCAGCACGCGGCGGTGGCGGCCGTCGGCCTGTTGCAGCGAAAGGCGTAACTCAGGGGCCATCGCGCGGGTCGTTCTGCTGCGCCCGTTCGTAGGCCTCGACGATGCGCGCCACCAAAGGGTGGCGCACCACGTCGGCCGCCGTGAAGCGGGTGAAGGCAATGCCCTCGACACGGCGCAGCACGCGCTCGGCCTGGATCAGGCCGCTCTCCAGGCCGCGCGGCAGATCGATCTGGCTCACGTCGCCGGTGACCACGCACTTGCTGCCGAAGCCAATGCGCGTCAGAAACATCTTCATCTGTTCGGCGGTGGTGTTCTGCGCCTCGTCGAGGATCACGAAGGCGTGGTTCAGGGTGCGGCCGCGCATGAAGGCCAGCGGGGCGATCTCGATCAGGCCCTTCTCGAAGGCCTTGGTCACGCGGTCGAAGCCCATCAGGTCATACAGCGCGTCGTAGAGCGGGCGCAGGTAGGGGTCGACCTTCTGCGCCAGGTCGCCGGGCAGGAAGCCCAGACGCTCGCCGGCCTCCACCGCCGGGCGCGTCAGCACGATGCGCTGGACCTGGCTGCGCTCGAGGGCATCGACGGCACAGGCCACCGCGAGGAAGGTCTTGCCGGTGCCCGCCGGGCCGATGCCGAAGGTGATGTCGTGGCCGAGCATGTGGCGTAGGTACTGGCGCTGGTTCGGCGTGCGGCCTTCGAGGTCGGCGCGGCGGGTGTGCAGGACGACGGCGGCGTCGCCGTCGTCGCCGTCGTTGCCGGCATTGGCCGCATTGGCAGCATCGCCGGCACCCTTCACGCCGCGCAGCCTGTCGCTTCCTGCCAGCGAGTCGGCCAGGGCAAACTGGAAGGCCTCGTCGCCGATCGGCCGCGCCGAACGTTCGTAAAGTGCCTGCAGCAGGGCCACCGCACGCTCGGCAGCCGGCTTGCTGCCTTCGATGCGAAAGGACTCGTTGCGCCGCGCAATCGCGACGCCGAGCGCCGATTCGATCGCCCGAAGATGACTGTCGAGGCCGCCGCACAAATGGGAGAGCCGGGTGTTGTCCAGGGGAATGAATGCGTGACGAAGGATCAAGGGGAAAGCTCTGCAGAAACGCACGAATGCAGCCATTGTCGTCGCCTCATTCGATCCACACCATCCTGCACAATCCGGGCCGACATGGCGTGCATCAGACTCATTGCTCGGCGCGTGACAGTGATGTTGGCCCTGTTCGCGCTGCTTGGACTGGGAGCGCCCGCAGTTGCGGCGCTGGCGCGGCCAATCGCCTTCGACGAGGCCCTCGCCGCCGATGACGCTGGCCTGGGGCACTTCCCCGCCGAATCGGCAGCGCGTATGGTCCGGCTACCCGACGACTGGGCGCTCACGCGGCCTCGCAATGACACGCCGCTGTGGTACCGCCTGCGCTTCGATGCCGGGCCGATGACGGCCGATGCCGGCCCGCTCGGCCTGTACCTCGAACGCGCCTGCGCCAACGTGGAAATCCATCTCAACGGCCACCGCCTGCATGCGGCCGGCCGAATGAGCGACCCGATCACTCTCGATTGCCACCGACCCATCCTGCTGTCGCTACCACAGCCCTTGTTGCAGGAACTCGGAAACACCCTCGACCTGCGCCTGGCGGGCTACGCCTTGGACCAAGTGGCTTCGCGCCAGCGCGCCGGCGGCATCGAGGCGCCCCTGATCGGCCCCCACGGGCCCTTGAACGCACGCCATACCCGCGACATGCTGCTGGCCATCACGCTGCCGATGCTTGCGTCGGCGATGCTGTTGTTGAGCGGCGTGCTGGTCTACGCGATGGGTCGATCGCGCCGCCGCGACAGCCACCTGCGCTACTTCGGCGTCTTCGCGCTCGGCTGGGGCCTGGTGACAGCGCAGGTAGGGTGGAACGCCCTGCCATTGCCCCTGTTCGACAGCGAGTTGCTGCTGGCCTGCCTGCCCCCGATCGTCACGCTGGCGGCGGTGCAATTCCTGATCCAGTATGCCGGGTGGCGTTCGCGGCCGATCGAAGTGGCCCAACTGGCGCAGTGCATCGCGGTACCGCTGAGCCTGCTCCTGGCCGGGCCGCAGCGAGTGCACATGATCACCAGCTCGTGGTACGCCCTCCTGGCAGTCCAGATCTTGGTAGCGATGGCGTTCTACCTCTGGTCGACCCGCCGCGCACGGCGGCGCGACTTCTGGACCATGGCCGTGCTGCTGACCGTCGCCGGCGCAATGGTCATCGCGGAACTGGCCGCCCAGCAGCAGCACTTGCCCAGCCCCTGGCGCTGGCTGCCGAACCTGCTAATGCCGCTGGCCCTGATCGCGATCGCCCTGCACCTCGTGCATCAGCACGGGCGTGCCCTGCACAACGCCGAAGAGACCCGCCAGGCCCTGGAGATCCGGGTGCGGGAAGCCGGTGCCGACATGGAAAAGAACTACGCGCAGTTGGCGGAGCAGCGTGTCGAGCAGGTCACGCAGCAGGAACGCAAGCGCATCGCCGCCGACCTGCACGACGACCTTGGCGCGAAACTGTTGACCATCGTTCACACCAGCGAGAGCGAACGCATCTCCACCCTCGCGCGCGAGGCCCTCGAAGAGATGCGCCTGTCGGTGCGCGGCCTCACCGGCAAGCCGGTCAAGCTGATCGACGCCCTGGGCGACTGGCGCGCCGAAGTGGTCGGCCGCCTCTCCCAGACTGGTGTCGAAGGCGAGTGGAGTGCGCCGTCGGACGATCTGCCGCAGACCCTGTCGGCCCGCGCCTACGTGCAGACCACGCGCATCCTGCGCGAGGCCGTGAACAACATCATCAAGCACAGCGGCGCGTCGCGCTGCTCGATCCGCTGTCTGATCGACAGCGGCGACTTCCAGCTCGCGATCCAGGACAACGGCAAGGGCATCCCGCTCGAGCTCGACGGGCGCCTGGACCGCGGCCACGGCATGGCCAGCATGAAGCATCGGGCCAAACAATTGCACGGACAGTGCCTGGTCGAATCGGGCCCGGGCTACGGAACCGTGATCCGCCTCACGATCCCGCTCGAGCGGCACACCACCACGGCCTGAGCCACTGTTAGCATGCAACGAGCCTTTTTCCGGGCTCTGCAAAGGCTGCGCATGAAGACCATCCTGCTGCTCGAAGACCTGCCCGAAATCCGCGCCTGGCTGAAGACGCTCGTGATGCAGGTCTTCCCCGACGGCCAGATTTCGGAGTCTGCGCGTGTGCACGACGCACTCGAGCTGGTGTCGGCGATCAAGTTCGATCTGGCGTTGTGCGATCTGGGCCTGCCCGACGGTTCGGGTGTCGATGTGGTCGAGAAGCTGCGCGAGACGCAGAGCGAATGCCAGTCGGTCGTGGTCACGATCCACGACGACGACGAGCATCTCTTCCCCGCGCTGCAGGCCGGTGCCTTTGGCTACATCCTGAAGGAACAGCCGCGCGAGCTGATCATCGAGCAGTTGCAGCGCATGGCTTCGGGCGAGCCACCGCTGTCGCCGTCGATCGCGCGCCGGGTCATCGCCTACTTCGCCGCGCAGAGCAAGCCTCAGCAGCCCGACCTGCTGCCGCACGTGTCGCTGACCGAGCGCGAAAGCGAAGTCCTGCTGCGCGTCGCGAAGGGCTTCACGCTGCCCGAGATCGGCGTCCAACTCGGTCTGAGCCGCCACACCATCGCCGACTATGTCAAACAGATCTACCGCAAGCTGAACGTCAGCTCGCGCGCCGAGGCCGCGCTCGAAGCGCAGCGCCTCGGACTCTTCCGTCGATGATCGGTCGCCTGACGGGCACGCTCGCGGCCAAGGCGCCGCCGCAGTTGCTGGTCGATGTCGGCGGCGTCGCCTACGAGCTCGACGTGCCGATGAGCAGCTTCTACAACCTGCCCGGCCTGGGCGAGCGGGTGACGCTGCTGACGCATTTCGTGGTCCGCGAAGACGCCCAGCTGTTGTTCGGCTTTCTCACGGCCGAAGAGCGCAGCACCTTCCGGCTCCTGATCAAGATCAGCGGCGTTGGCCCGCGAACGGCCTTGGCGATCCTGTCGGGGCTGTCGGTCGCCGAGCTGGCGCAGGCGATCGCCGCCCAGGAAGCGGGGCGACTGGTCAAGGTGCCTGGCATCGGCAAGAAGACCGCCGAGCGCCTGTTGCTTGAGTTGAAGGGCAAGCTCGGCCCCGACCTCGCCGTGCCGGCCAGCGTTGCGAGCGACGCCCAGGCCGATATCGTCCAAGCGCTGGTCGCCCTGGGCTACAGCGACCGCGATGCCGCCGCAGCCTTGAAGGCGCTGCCGGCCGACATCGGCGTTTCCGACGGCATCAAGCAAGCCCTGAAGTCGCTGTCGCGCTGACGTCGCTCAGTGCTTGTGCGCCGTGTCGGCCGCCGTTGCCGGCTGGTTCTCGACATGGAGCAGCACCTCGATTTCACCGGCCTTCTCGAAGCGCAGTTTCAGCGGCAGCTTGTCGCCGAGCTTGAGCGGAGCCTTCAATCCGTTGAGCATCAGGTGCAAGCCACCCGGAGCGAGCGGGACCGTCTTGCCGGCCGGCAATTCGAGCGCCGGCAACTCGCGCATGCGCATCACATCGCCGTCCATGCGCATCTCGTGGACCTCGACACGCTCAGCGGCCGGCGAGCTGCCGCCGAGAAGGCGATCGGGTGCAACGCCGTTGTTGGCCACGCTGAGATAGGCGCCGCCGGCGCTCTGGCCAGGCAAGGTCGGCCGGGCCCAGGGGTGGCCGATCTTCAGCGACCCGAGCTGGAAATCGTGCGCCGGGGCCGCCGTCGCTGTCAGCAGAGTCGCGAGAGCGAGGATCAGGAATCGCCTGTTTGGCATGCTGTTTGTCATGCCGGGCATGATACCGAGGGCGCCCGATAATCCTGGCCATGACGATCCAGACCGACGAGCTCGCCAGCACCGGCACCGCACCTCGGCGCGAGCTGAGCGCCACCCCCGTGTCGCCCAACGAAGAGGCGATCGAGCGCGCCCTGCGGCCCAAGGCGATGGCCGACTACGTCGGCCAGGCCAAGGCCCGCGAACAGCTTGAGATCTTCATCGGTGCGGCCAAGAAACGCGGCGAATCGCTCGACCATGTTCTGCTCTTCGGCCCACCCGGGCTGGGCAAGACGACACTGTCCCACATCATCGCCGCCGAACTCGGCGTCAACCTGCGCCAGACCTCGGGCCCGGTGCTTGAAAAGCCGAAGGACCTGGCCGCGATCCTGACCAATCTCGAGCGCAACGACGTGCTCTTCATCGACGAGATCCATCGCCTGAGTCCAGTCGTCGAGGAGATCCTCTACCCGGCGCTCGAGGACTATCAGATCGACATCTTGATCGGTGAAGGCCCGGCCGCGCGCTCGATCAAGCTCGATCTGCAGCCCTTCACCCTGGTCGGCGCCACGACCCGCGCCGGCATGCTTACCAACCCGCTGCGCGACCGTTTCGGCATCGTCGCGCGGCTGGAGTTCTACACGCCGGA
>DATDES010000006.1:0-3642 GCA_036522975.1 Burkholderiaceae bacterium
AAGAGCGCACCGCAGCCGTCCTCGGCATCAGCTTGAAGACGCTCTACAACCGGCTCAAGGAATACGCCGCCGAGGAAGCCAAGCCCGCCCCGGATAGCTAGGCGTCTGCCGGCCGGGCCGGCTTTCCGCAGCGCTGGCCGGGCATGTCGATTGCTCATCAACGGGTCGACGCCAGGTCAGGCGTCGGGGGCCCCTTGCGATGAATGGACAGCACAACCGCAGCTTCGGCGTCTTCGACCTGCTCGGTCAGGTGGTCATCTCGTTTCCGACCGCCCGCCACGCGGGTGAGGCGGTGCGGGCGCTGTCGGCCATGGGACTCGGCGGTGACGCGGTGCGCCAATACAGCGATCGCGAGATGATCGAACAGATCGACGGTGACTTCGAGCGTGTCGGTGTGGCGGCCAATGAGCAGGCGCACGATCAGGTCAAGGCGCAACGCGAACTGGCCCTGATGGGCTACCACTGGCTGGTGGTCCATGCCCCTGACGGCGAGCTTGCCGTCAGGGTTGCCGAAGTGGCCGGTCTGCACGGGGCCGCGCGGGCCCAGTGCCATGGAACCGCGGCCTGACGAGGAGCTTCTAGACATGGCCGGTCGCGACGACGACACCCTGCGAATCCAACGCGACATTCAGCGTCAGCAGGACCGACGCGACGCGAGCACGCCGGAGAAGCCCAAGACCAAGAAGGCGGCCTCGATGCAGGCCGGTGCCCGTGTCCAGCCGGAGGCATTGCCGGCCCAGCATCTCGCCAAACCGGGCCGTGAAGCCGATCTGGAACTTGCGCCGCGCTTCATGGCGCCCGATTACCGGGGCAGCGGCAAGTTGCAGGACTTCGTTGCGCTCATCACCGGGGCCGACTCCGGCATCGGTCGTGCCGTCTCGGTGCTGTTCGCCCGCGAAGGGGCCGACGTCGCAGTGGCGTACCACTCATCGACCGAGGACGCCGAAAAGACGCGGCGCTGCGTCGAAGCCGAGGGTCGCCGATGCCTGCTGCTGCAGGGCGACGTGAAGGACGGCGCCTGGTGCGAGCAGGCCGTGCTTCGAACGATGGCCGAATTCGGCCGACTCGACGTGCTGGTCAACAACGCGGCCTTTCAGGAACATGCCGATTCGATCGAGGACATCGACGACCGTCGCCTCCAGGAAACGCTGGACACCAACATCGGTGGCTATGTTCGGATGGCGCGTGCCGCGCTGCCGCACATGAAGGCCGGGGCTTCGATCATCAATACCGGCTCGGTGACGGGCCTGCGGGGCAGCGACAGGCTGCTCGACTATGCGGCCAGCAAGGGTGCCATCCACGCCCTGACCAAGTCGCTTGCCAGTAATCTGATCGAGCGCGGCATCCGGGTCAATGCGGTAGCACCCGGCCCCGTGTGGACGCCCTTGAACCCGGCCGACGCGCCGGCTGACAAGGTGGCATCCTTCGGCCGCAGCACCGACATGAAACGCGCGGCGCAGCCCGAAGAGCTGTCGCCGGCGTACGTGTTCCTGGCCGCACCGGTCTGCTCGGGATACATCACCGGCATCGTGCTGCCGGTGACGGGCAGCGTGGGCGCGATCTAGCCGGGCATCCCGATTGCCGTGTCGGTCGTCCATCCCCAACGACGTACTGCAAAGGAATGCCATGTCGCACTCTTACTCTTACGAAGACACGTTTCCCGCCGGCCCGCAGGCTGCCGAGCCTGGCAGCGGGCGCGATCCGGGGGCAGGCACGAGTCTCGGCGGAACCACGCTGACGAAAGGAGATCCTGATGTCCTGACGCGGGTCGTGCAGGGCGCGCACCATACGGTCGACCGCCTGGCAGAAACCGCCGCGCCGCAGGTGCAGCGCATGCAGGACGGTCTGGCGTCGGCGCTCGAACTGGGGGGTGAGCTCCGCGAGAGCCTGCGCGGCACCGTTCGCGAGAACCCGTTGCTGGCCCTGGGCGCCGCGCTGGCCGCAGGCTTGGTGATCGGCCGCATATCGCGTTGATGCCTGTCGCCGTGATGCAAGAAGCCCAAGCTTCGGCTGGGCGCCCCACTGGCATCGGCAGCCCCGTCCTGTCCGGACCCGTGCCGCGCCAGCCCAATCCCGAACCCGACGTGCCGACACCACCGGGCGAACCCGATCCGGCCGACGGGGTGCCGGGCGATGGGCGGGACGAGCAGGACCAGAGACGGCCGCCGCCCCAGCGAGGGCGCCAGCCGCGGTCTATTGCGCAGCTAGGCGGCTCGACATCAGCGCGTCGTGCAGTGCGCGCAACAACTCGTTCGGCGCGGTCGGCTTGGCAAGCAGGACGAATTCGCCCGGGGTGATGTCGGCCTTGTAGCCGCTGATCAGGACCACCGGCAGGTTTGGCCGTTCGCTGCGCAGGCGGCGCGCCAACCCCAGGCCGTCCAGTTCACCCGGCATCATGACGTCGGTCAGCACGATGTCGAAATCGGGTTGGATCGCCAGCAGGAACAGCGCCTCTGCGGCATTCTGCGCCCGCTCCACCTGCTGCGCACCATGCGACTGCAGCAGTGCAGCCGTGACGCGGGCGAGCTCGTGGTTGTCGTCGACCACCAGGATCCGCGTCCCGATCAAGTCGACGTCGGCGGCCGCTGTCGTGCTGTCGATGGTCGCCAGGGCGGTGCCGACCGCTGCCGGCAGGAGCAGCGACACCGTCGTCCCCAGCCCGGGTGTGCTGTCCACGCGCGCCGTGCCGCCGGCCTGCGTGCAGAACCCCATGACCTGGCTCAACCCCAGGCCGGTGCCCTTGCCAAGCGCCTTGGTCGTGAAGAAGGGCTCGAAGGCATGCTGCGCGACGTCTGCCTCCATGCCCACGCCGTTGTCGGTGACGGCGATCAGCACGTAGTGCCGCGACGACGCGTCGGGGAGGCCGGTTGTTTCGTGGTCTTCGGCATTGCGGGCCTGCACTTGCAGTTCACCCCCTGCGCTCATGGCGTCGCGGGCGTTGAGGGCGAGGTTGATGAGTGCGAGTTCCAGCTCGCTGGTGTCCACGCACACCGGCCATGTCCCCGGGGCCACCCGAAGCGAGACCTCGATTCGGCGTCCGAGCGCGCTGTGCAGCAGGTCCGGAAGGTCCGACAAGTGACTGTCGAGATGAACCCGCTCCGGCGACAGGGGCCTGCGCCCTGCCACGCGCAGCAAGTGTTGCGTGAGGCGGCTACCCGCATCGACGGCACGCAGCGTGGCCGCGACGGGCGCTTTCAGCTCGGGCGAGTCTGCGTGGCGCTGGATCAGGTGGGCGCTGTTGCTGATCACACCCAGGAGATTGTTGAAGTCGTGCGCCACACCGCCGGTCAAGCGCCCGAGAGCCTCGATGCGCTGGCTCTGCGACACGCGTTGTTCGGCCTGGCGCGTGCGCTCGACCGCTTCGGCGACCTGGCGCTCGAGCTCTTGGCGATGGTCCTGAAGGGCGTTGGCAGCCTGCGCCAGCACCGTAGCCACGTCGTCGAATTCGACGATGCCTGTGCGGCCGGCGGGTACCACTTCGCCGGCCCGCATGCGCGCGGCAATGTCCCGCAGCGACTGGACCGGCGCGACGATTCGGCGCGACACCAGGAACGCGCCCCCGACGGCCAGCGCCAGCAACAGCGCCGCACCCGTGACCACCTGCACCGCGGCATGCGGTACGTATCCGTCGAACTGGCTCTG
>DATDES010000007.1:0-8516 GCA_036522975.1 Burkholderiaceae bacterium
CTTCTCGCTGTAGTTGATGCTGCTCATTTGAGTCTCGATTGCTTAAACGCGGGTCCAGTCGAATACGGCCTTGTCGCCCTTGCCATAGACCTTCAGCGCCCCCTTTTCGCCGACGGCGGTGGGGCGCTGGAAGATCCAGTTCTGCCAGGCCGTGAGACGACCGAAGACGCGCGTGAACATGTTCTCCGGGCCGTTGAAGCGCAGGTTGGCTTCCATGCCGGTCAGTGCATCGGGCGACATCGAGACGCGCTCCTCGATCGCAATGCGCACTTCGTCGGCCCAGTCGATATCGTCTGGGTTGGCGGTCACCAGGCCCAGCGCGAAGGCGGCGTCGGCATCGAGGGCCTGGCCCTCCTGCAGGCGCACCGCATCGATGGCCGTCTCCTCGCCGTAGAACCGGCGCGCGAGCCGACTCTGGCCGGTGACCATCGGGTAGAGCGCGAAATTGGCCTCGACAGCGCTGATCTTCGGCGCGCGCGCCGGGTCGTCCGGCAGCGCGAGCATGTAGCTGCGGTCGCAGGCCAGCGCCAGCTCGAGGAAGGTGCCCGCAAAGCACGAGCCCGGCTCGATCAGCGCGAACAGGCTGCGCGACGACACGTCCAGCCGGCTGAACGTGCGGCGCAGCAGGCCGATCGTCTCGCGCACCAACCAATGCTTCTTGTGCCGTTGCAGCGTCTCGTCCATCGCCAGCACCGCGGCGGCGTCGCCCTCGGTCTTCATCAACCACAAGCCGATGTCGAGTTCGTTGGTGCGCATCGACAGGATCGCGTCTTCGAGTTCACGCGCCATTTGCAGCGGGTACCAGACCGCACCGGCCGCTGTGATCTCGGTGATGTCGCGCGGCTGAGCGCCGGTCGGCGCCTTGATCGTCCAGGTCGCCGTTCGGCGGGCACGGTCGATCTCGACCGTGACATTCGGGTAGCGCAGGGCATCGGCTTCGATCGTTCTCGTCAGCGCCGGCAGCGCGACGCCCTTGAGCCCGGGCCCCGGTGCCGGGCGGTCGCTCGTCGCGGCGAGCAGCAGTGCACGTTCCTGCACCTTCTGCGCAAACACTTGGGGCTTGGCGATGTCATCGACCAGGTGCCAGTCCTTGGCCTTCTGCCCGCGCACGCCCTCGACGCTGGTGCAGAACAGGTCCGCCAGGTCGTGCCGCACATGCCGCTTGTCGGTGACGCGGGTCAGACCACCGGTGCCCGGCAGCACGCCCAAGAGTGGCACTTCGGGCAGACTCACCGCGCTCGAACGGTCATCGATCAGGATGATCTCGTCGCACGCCAGGGCCACCTCGTAGCCGCCGCCGGCGCAGGAACCGTTCACGGCGGCCAGGAACTTCAGCCCGCTGTGCTTCGAGGAGTCCTCCATGCCGTTGCGCGTCTCGTTGGTGAACTTGCAGAAGTTGACTTTCCAGGCATGACTCGACACCCCGAGCATGAAGATGTTGGCGCCCGAGCAGAACACCTTGTCCTTGGCACTGGTGAGGACCACGGTGCGCACCTCGGGATGCTCGAAGCGGATGCGGTTGATCGCGTCGTTCAGTTCGATGTCGACCCCGAGGTCGTAGCTGTTGAGCTTCAGCTTGTAGCCGGGGCGCAGGCCGGCGTTCTCGTCGAAGTCGGCCGACAGCGTCGCCACCGGGCCTTCGAACTTGAGCTTCCAGTGCTTGAATTGGGAGGGATGGGTCTGGTATTCGACGCGCGGCTCTGTGCTCACGATGGACTCCCTAGGATCTGAAGCTGCCGGCTCGTCTGACCGGCGACAAATGCATCATAGTGCATCTTCAATCACAATAGAGCACTTTCCTGCGTATCTCGATGTGTCGCGGGCAGGCTCAACGCGCGCCGGAGCAGCGCCCGCAAGGCCAGGGATGTGGTCTCCAGCGGCGCCGCGCTGGTGTCCAGGCGCAGGTCGGCCTTCGAGTAGAAGGCGGCGCGCCCCGCCAGGATGCCTTTCAGGTCTTCCATCGCTTCCTTGCTCGCCCCCATCGGTCGCAGATCGCCCTGGGCGATCACGCGCTTCATGTGGTCCTCGGGCTGCGCCTGCAGCCAGACCGTGGTGCAGTGGGCCAATAGAAGGTTGAAGGTGGCAGCATCCGAAACGATCCCGCCAGGGGTCGCGATCACCGCTTCCGGGTAGATCTGGATCGCCTCTTCGAGCGCCCGCCGCTCGTAGCGCCGGTAAGCATTGGCGCCGTACAAAGCCTGGATCTCGGCCACGCTGCAGCCGGCGAACTTCTCGATCTCGCGGCTCAGCTCGACGAAGGGAAAACCGAGGTCGTCGGCAAGGCGCTGGCCCAGGGTGGACTTGCCCGCCCCGCGCAATCCGACCAAGGCGATGCGGGGGCTGCATGCCGCGCATCCTTCGCCGTTCGCGCCGCCGGTGCCGAGCATCTCGCCGATGACCACGCGCACGCGCCGCAGTGTGGCATCGTCGCGGTGCTCGAGCAGTTCCCGGATCAGGAGCCATTCGGGCGTCGAGGTGGTCACGTCGCCGAGCAGTTCAGCCAGCGAGCACTGCAGCGCAGCGGCAACGTTCAAGAGCACCAGGGTTGAGGCATTGCCGACCCCGTATTCGAGGTTTGCCAGATGCCTTTCCGACACGTCGGCGGCCAGCGCCACCGCCTTGCGCGTCATGCCACGGCGCGATCGCAGGGCCCGCACGCGCTCGCCCAAAGCAACCAGGAACGGGTTCTTGGCTTCGGCTTCGCCGTCGCGCTCCGCGTTGACCGCATCACCGACCGCCGACAACGCCGAGGAACGCAATATAGTGCTTGACACAGTGCCTCACCAGTTCTATCGTACTAATAGGCACAATAGTTCATGTTCCAACTTTGCGCAAGCGGACGCATCAAGCCCCCGCAATGAGCGGTTCGAGCCAGACGCAGGAGACACCGATGAGCACGACACCAGACCCTGCGGCGCCCTCGGCCCAGTTCAACTTCGCGCAGCACTTGCTCGAACGCAATGTCGACCGACCAGCGAAGGCCGCGTTCATCGACGACCACGGCACGCTGAGCTACGGCGCACTCGATCTGCAGGTGCGCGCCATGGCCGCGGCGCTGCGGGCGCTCGGCCTGCGCCGTGAGGAGCGCGTGCTGCTGCTGATGCAGGACGGCAATCACTGGCCGGTGAGTTTTCTCGGCGCGCTGTTCGCCGGTCTGGTGCCGGTGGCCGTCAACACCCTGCTGACTGCCGACGACTACGCCTACATGCTGGAGCACTCGCGCGCACAGGCCGCGCTGGTCAGCGGCGCCCTGTTGCCGGCCTTGACGACGGCGCTGACGAAGGCCGATCACGAGGTGCGCCAGGTTGTCGTCTCGCGCCCCGTCGCGCCGCTGGGGCCCGTCGAGGTCGAGTTCGAGGCCTTCATCGCAGCGCACGAACCGCTGACCAGGCCCGCGGGGAACCAGGCTGATGACCCAGCGTTCTGGCTCTACTCTTCGGGCTCGACCGGCCGCCCCAAGGGCACCGTGCACTCGCACGCCAACCCCTATTGGACCGCTGAGCTGTATGGCACGCGCGTGCTGGGCTTGCGCGAAGACGACGTCTGCTTCTCGGCCGCGAAGCTGTTCTTCGCTTATGGCCTGGGCAACGCACTGACCTTTCCGCTCAGCGTGGGCGCCACGGTGCTGCTAATGGCCGAACGGCCGACGCCTGAGGCGAGTTTTCGCCGCCTGCGCGGCGAAGTCGGGGGCGTGAAGCCGACGGCCTTCTTCGGCGCGCCGACGGGTTTCGCCGGCATGCTCGCCCACCCCGCCCTGCCGGCACGCGCCGAGGTGGCGCTGCGCCTGGTCTCGTCCGCCGGCGAGGCCCTACCGGCCGACGTCGGCAAGCGCTTCACGGCGCACTTCGGGGTGGACATCATCGACGGCATCGGCTCGACCGAGATGCTGCACATCTTCCTCTCCAACCGCCCTGGCGATGTGCGCTATGGCACCACCGGCTGGCCCGTGCCGGGCTACACGGTCGAGCTGCGTGGTGACGACGGCCGGCCGGTGCCAGACGGCGAGACCGGCGACCTCTACATCCAGGGCCCGTCGAGTGCCCTGATGTATTGGGGCAACCGCGAAAAGTCGCGCGACACATTCCAGGGTGGCTGGACCAAGAGCGGCGACAAGTACGTGAAGAATCCCGACGGCACCTACACCTATGGCGGGCGCAGCGACGACATGCTGAAAGTCAGCGGGATTTATGTGTCGCCGTTCGAGGTCGAGGCCACCCTGGTGCAGCACCCGGCCGTGCTCGAGGCCGCGGTGATCGGCGTGCCCGATGCCGAGGGCCTGACGAAAACCAAGGCCTTCGTCGTCCTGAAGTCTGGTGGACAAGCCACGGAGGCCGAACTCAAAGCCTTCGTCAAGGACAAGCTCGCACCCTACAAATACCCGCGCCTGATCGAGTTCGTCGCCGATCTGCCGAAAACGGCCACTGGCAAGATCCAACGTTTCAAGTTGCGCGAACGTGAGGCACAGTCAGGCTGATCCAGCCTTCTCACATTGGAAGGCCCCAATTCATGAAGCTCCTGATCCACTGCCTTTCGATCGCCCTGTTGTGCGGCGGCGCGCCAGCGGCCTGGTCGCAGCAGGCCAGCAACATCCGCGGCACCGTCACCGCCTTCGACGGCAAGACGATCGCCGTAGCAACGCACGATGGCCAGACCGTCGAGGTGGCGTTGCCCGAGGACGTCAACGTCTCGGGCACCAAGGCTTCACGCTGGCCGATGCCAAGCCGGGCACCGTGCTCGGTGTCACGACGGTGAAGCGCGAGGGCCAACTGGTCGCGATCGACGTGCGCCCGATCCCGCCCACCGCGCGCCTGGGCCTGTCGGCTTTCGACCTGCAGCCCGGGTCGACGATGACCAACGCCGCGCTCGAAGGCCAAGTGGTCTCGACCAACGGCACCGAGTTGATGCTTAACCACGGCGATGGCAACGTGAAGGTGCTGGTGCCCTCCGGCACGCCGATGTCGCAGCCCGTGCCGGGGACACGCGCGGACATCAAACCCGGCGAGACCATCTTCATCGCCGCGCGGCGCGACGCCGAGGGCAAGCTGACTGCCGCACGCGTGCAGGTCAGCAGCAACGGGGTGAAGCCGACGCAATGACGCCGACGGCAGAAAAAGGCGCCACCCATGTCGAGTTGCGGTGGCGCGACCGGCCCGTGCGCATCGAGTACCGCCGGATCGGTGCGCGCGATGCGGCCCCGCTGATCCTCTTCCTGCACGAGGGCCTGGGATCGCTGTCGCTATGGAAGGACTTTCCCGATCAGCTGTGCGCGGCGGCAGGCTGCCGAGGCCTGGTCTATTCGCGCCCGGGTTATGGCCGCTCGACCCCGCGCGATGGCGAAGAAGCGTGGGGCTTGGATTTCCTGCACCGCCAAGCTCACGAAGTGTTGCCGGCCCTTCTGGCGTCGCTCGGTGTCGATGGCACCAAGAAGCCACTCTGGCTGTTCGGCCACAGCGATGGCGCCTCGATCGCCCTGCTCTACGCGGCAGCCTTTCCCGAGCGTGTCGCCGGCGCCGTGCTGCTGGCGCCGCACATCATGGTCGAGGACATGGCCGTGTCGAGCATTGCCCAGGCGCGAGAGGCCTACCTGGAAGGCGACTTGCGCGAACGCCTGGCCAAGCACCATGACGATCCCGACTCCGCGTTCTGGGGCTGGAACGACATCTGGCTGCATCCGCCGTTCAGGGCCTGGTCGATCGAATCCGAGATCGGGACCGTCCGCTGCCCGCTGCTGGCGGTGCAAGGCCTGGACGACGAGTACGGCACACTCGAACAGATCCACGGCATCGCGCGCCGCTTGCCGCAGACCCGATTGCTTGAACTGCCGGACTGCCGGCATTCGCCTCACCGCGATCAGCCGGATGCACTGATCGAGGCTGCCGCCGAGTTCATCCAACAACACCGCCGATGACCCTCGCCACCTTCCTGATCCAGTGCCTCAATGCGCTCCAGTACGGCTTGCTGCTGTTTCTGGTGGCTTCCGGACTGACGCTGATCTTCGGCATCATGGGCGTGATCAACCTGGCGCACGGCAGCTTCTACATGATTGGCGCGTACATGGCCTACGCGCTGGCGCCGTTCGTAGCCAACACTTTCGGCGGCGGTTTCTTCTCGACACTCGCCGTCGGTCTGGTGCTCGCCGTGGTGCTCGGCTATGTACTCGAGTGGGCCTTCTTCAGCTTTCTCTACGAACGCGAGCATCTGCAGCAGGTGCTGATGACCTATGGGCTGATCCTGGTGTTCGAGGAACTGCGCAGCTTGATCGTTGGCGACGAAGTGCATGGCGTGCCCGCGCCCGACATCCTGGCCGGCACGCTGCCGCTCGGCGAGATGATGACCTACCCGGTCTACCGGCTCTTCATCTCGGTCGTGTGCCTGGCCCTTGCGCTCGGCATGTACTTCGTGCTCACGCGCACACGCCTGGGCATGATGATCCGCGCCGGCAGCACGAACCGCGAGATGATCCAGTCGCTGGGCATCGACATCAAGTTCCTGTATCGCGTGGTATTCGCAGCCGGCGTCGCAATCGCGGTACTCGCCGGTATGGTCGCCGCGCCGGTATCGTCGGTCTACCCGGGCATGGGCAGCACCGTGCTGATCATCTGCTTCGTCGTCGTCGTGATCGGCGGTATCGGCTCGATCCGCGGGGCGCTGCTGGCCGCCTTGCTGATCGGCATCGTCGACACCTTCGGCAAGGTGTTCCTGCCGCAGGCCGCCGGTGTGCTGGTCTATGTGCTGATGGCGCTGATCCTGCTCTGGAAGCCCGACGGACTGTTCAAGGCCGGATGAATATGACCACCCCCGAAGCGGCTTCGCAGCTGCCCGTGGCGACTGGAAGGCGCCTCCTGCGCCCTGAGGCAACGCCAGCGACCCGGCAAAGCCGGTTCTACGGTGTTTGCTTGGAGAGGCGCAGATGAACGGCGACAAGGGAAAGGTCTTGTTTGTCGCGCTGTGCTTCGCTGCACTCGCGCTGTACCCGCTCGTCGCCGGCAAGTTCGGCGTCGATCTGGTGACCAAGATCATGATCTACGCGGTTTTCGCGCTCAGCCTCGAACTGCTGGTCGGCAGCACTGGCCTGGTGTGCTTCGGGCAGGCCGCGTTCTTCGGGATCGGCGCCTACGCCACTGTGCTGCTGTCGCCGCCGAGCGACTCCGCCTCGCTCGCCTGGCTGCTGCCGGCCTGCGTGCTGGCCGCCGCCGCCTATGCACTGGTCGTCGGCGCGCTGTCGCTGCGCACCAAGGGCGTGTACTTCATCATGGTCACGCTGGCCTTCGCGCAGATGGCGTATTACGTCTTGCACGACACCCCGCTGGGGGGGGGAACCGACGGCATCTACCTGAACGGCAAGCCGGTGCTGGGCACGCTGATCGCGCTCGACAAGCCCCTCGTGCTGTACGCCTTCACGTTCGCTTGCCTGCTGGCGGTGTTCATCTTCCTTGCCGTACTCCTGCGCTCGCGCTTCGGCCGCGCGCTGGCCGGTATCAAGGTCAACGAGCAGCGCATGCGCGCGACCGGCTTCTCGACCTATCCGTACAAGCTGGCCGCGTTCACGCTCTCGGGCGGCATCGCCGGTCTTGCCGGCTTCCTGTTCGCGGTCAAGGACGGTTTCGTGAATCCGGAGCTGCTCGGCTGGCACTTGTCGGGTGCCGTGCTGATCATGATCATCCTCGGCGGCCTGGGTCACCTGCGCGGCGCCCTGATCGGTGCCTTCGCGTTCGCGCTGCTGCAGGAGTTCTTTCAGAGCGAAGCGGTCTTCGGCACATTTGCCAAACACTGGCTTCTCGGGCTGGGCCTGACCATCATCGTCAGCGTGGCCCTGCTGCCGCGCGGCCTGGTCGGCGTTACCACGCAGTTGCGTGAACGCCTGATCGGCGCCAAGCTCGCCAGGGAGCCTGTCGATGCTTGACGACAAGATCCTGCTGCGCGGGCGCGACATCACCCGCCGCTGGGGTGGCCTGGTCGCGGTGGACCGCGTGTCGATCGATCTCGAGCGCGGCGAGGTGCATGCGGTGATCGGGACCAACGGCGCCGGCAAGTCGACCCTGATCAACATCCTGTCGGGCGAAATCCCGCCATCCGCAGGGTCGGTCGAGCTGCTCGGCCACGACGTGACCACCTGGACCCAGCCGCGCCGGGCACGCAGCGGCCTGGGACGCAGCTACCAGCGGAACACGATCTTTCCGAGCTTCACCGTCTTCGAGAATTGCCGCCTGGCCGCGCAGGCCCGCACGCAGCGACCCTGGGACTGGTGGAGTGCCGCCGAGCAGTGCGCCTCGAGCGCCCCGGCCGCCCATGCCGCCGCCGAGCGCGCCGGCCTGGATGCTTTCCTGGCGCGCCCCGCCGGGCTGTTGTCGCACGGCCAGAAGCGCCAGCTCGAAATCGCGATGTGCCTGGCCACGGCCCCCCAGGTACTGCTGCTCGACGAGCCACTGGCCGGCATGGGCGCCGAGGAAACCGACCGCATGCTGGCCCTGCTGGCCGAGCTGAAGACAAGCCACGCGATCCTGCTCGTCGAGCAC
>DATDES010000008.1:0-2830 GCA_036522975.1 Burkholderiaceae bacterium
GGCCTTTGCAGTGCAGGTGCTCTACAGCGCCGACAAGCTCGGCATTCCCTACGAGCGCCTGAACGTCAACGGCGGCGCGATCGCCATCGGCCATCCCTACGGCATGAGCGGCCAGCGTCTGACCGGGCACGCGCTGATCGAGGGCAAGCGGCGCGGCGCGAAGCGCGTCTGCGTGACGATGTGCATCGGCGGTGGGATGGGCGCAGCGGGCGTGTTCGAGGTGTTGTGAGCCTTCGCATCGCGAGAAGTCCTGAGCGATGCGCGCGACCCTCGACTTCCTGCTGAACGACTGGCTGCGCGATGTGGCCTTGGCCTGCCGGGGTCACGACCACGACTTCGCCCAGGCCAAGCGCGCCGCGATGCACTACGTTTTCGCTCTTGAGTTGCCGAAGACGGGTCCCTGGCTCGCCGTCGCTGCAACGCGCAATCCCGTCTGCCGCGAGATGCGGGATGAATGGTTCTAATGCGGAAGCGACAGGTGGAGAAGTGGGCCTGGATCCTGGTCTATGGTGGCCTGCTCGGCGTCAGTCTAGGTTGGTTCGTACAACCGGGCAGCGATGCGCTCGGTTGGACGCTGATGCTGGTTGGCGCCGCGGTCGTAGGCTCCGGTGTCACCCTGATCTTCGTGCGTTCGCGCATGGGGCCCTGACGCAATTTCAAAGGAAAGCCATGAGCACACCGGTCCAGAAACTCTTTGACCTCAGCGGCCAGACGGCGCTCGTCACCGGCGGTTCGCGCGGGCTGGGGCTGCAGATCGCCGAGGCCCTCGGCGAGGCCGGCGCCAAGGTTCTGCTGAGCTCGCGCAAGGCGGCCGATCTCGAGGAAGCCACCGCACTTCTGCAGGACAAGGGCATCGACGCGCGCTGGATTGCGGCCGACGCGGCGCAGCCGGCCGACATCGAGCGCGTCGTTGCCGAGACAATGGAGCGCCTGGGGCGCATCGACATCCTGGTCAACAATGCTGGCGCGACCTGGGGCGCGCCGATGGAGATCTATCCGCTGGAGGCCTGGGACAAGGTCATGAACCTGAACATCCGCAGCCTGTTCCTGTTCGCGCAGGCGGTTGGCAAGGCCAGCATGCTGCCGAACAAGCACGGGCGCATCATCAACATCGCCTCGATCGCCGGACTGGCCGGCTCGCTCGACATGCAGTTCATCGCCTACGGCACGAGCAAGGGCGCGGTCGTCAACTTCACGCGTACGCTGGCCGGCGAATGGGGTCCGCATGGGATCACCGTCAACGCGCTGGCGCCGGGCTTCTTCCCGAGCAAAATGACGAAAGGCGTGCTGTCGCACTTCGGCGCCGAGAAATTGGCATCGGCGGCGCCGTTGCGGCGCCTGGGCGATGATGACGACCTGAAGGGCGCAGCGCTGCTGTTTGCGAGCGCGGCCGGCAAGCACATCACCGGCCAGATCCTCGCCATCGATGGCGGTGTCAGCGCGGTTCACAACGGGGCATGATGAATTTTCCCGCTTCGATACCCTTTGTCGAAACACTCGGCTTCGAACTGCACCGTTTTGAAGGCGGTGCCGCCGAATTGCAGGTTGACCTGGCGCAGGCCCACCTGAACTCCTGGGAGGTCGCACACGGCGGCGTGCTTATGACCCTGCTCGACGTCGCGATGGCTCATGCCGCTCGCAGCATCCATGCCGATGAGGCCGACCGGGGCCCGGGCGTCGTGACGGTCGAAATGAAGACCAGCTTCATGCGCCCGGCCGAGGGCCGTCTGCGCGCGCTGGGCAAGCTGCTTCACCGCAGCACCACCATGGCCTTCTGCGAGGCCTCGATCCTCGACGCCGACGGGCATCTGTGCGCCCATGCCACCGGCACCTTCAAGTACCTGCGCAAACTGCCGACGAAGGGCCGCGCCGTCAAGGCGCTGCGCAGCAACGAGAGAGCATGACCATGACCACCACCGTCAACCACCAACTGCTGCTGGCCTCACGGCCACAAGGCGAGCCGACGCCGGACAACTTTCGCATGGTCAAGGCAACGCTGCCCGACGTCGGAGAAGGCCAGGTCCTGGTGCGCCACCACTACCTGAGCCTGGACCCGTACATGCGTGGTCGCATGAACGACAGCAAGAGCTACGCCGCGTCGCAGGCGATCGATGCCGTGATGATCGGCGGCACCGTTGGCGAGGTGGTGGCGTCCAAGAACAAGCACTTCCAGGTCGGCGACAAGGTCGTCGGCCAGGGCGGCTGGCAGGAATACGCCCTCGTCGACGCCTCGCAGCGCGGCGTACTGCAGAAGGTCGACACGACGCACATCCCGCTCTCGGCCTACCTCGGCGCGGTCGGCATGCCCGGCGTGACTGCTTGGTATGGGCTGACGCAGATCATCGCGCCCAAGTCCGGCGAGACCCTGGTTGTCAGCGCCGCGTCGGGTGCCGTCGGCAGCGCCTTCGGGCAGCTGGCCAAGGTGCGCGGCTGTCGTGCTGTCGGCCTGGCCGGCGGCCCTGAGAAGTGCGCCTATGTCGTCGACGAACTCGGCTTCGACGCCTGCATCGACTACAAGCAGCACACCGACCTGAAGTCGCTGTCGGGCGCGCTGAAGGAAGCCTGCCCGGAGGGCATCGACGGCTACTTCGAGAACGTCGGCGGCATGATTCTCGACGGCGTGATGCTGCGCACCAACGCCTTCGCCCGCATCGCGATGTGCGGGATGATCGCCGGCTACAACGGTTCACCGCAGCCGATGGCGAACCCGGCGCTGATTCTCGTCAACCGCCTGAAGGTCGAGGGCTTCATCGTCAGCGAGCACATGCAGCTCTGGCCCGAAGCGCTGAAGGAGCTCGGTGCCCTGGTGGCGGGCGGCAAGCTGAAGTAC
>DATDES010000009.1:0-6137 GCA_036522975.1 Burkholderiaceae bacterium
AAGATCGAGCCGATCACGATGCCGGTGCGCGACAGCGGAACGATCACGTTCCACAGCGTCTGCCAGCCGCTGGCACCGCAGTCGTCCGCCGCTTCGAGCAGGGCGCGGTCGATGCGCATCATCGAGTTGAAGATCGGCACCAGCATGAACATCGTGTACAGGTGGACGAAGGCGAGCACGACCGAGAACTCGCTGAACAGCAGCCATTCCACCGGTTGATCGACGACACCGAGCCCGACCAGCCCCTGGTTGACGAGCCCGTTGCGCCCGAGCAGCGGCACCCACGAGATCATGCGGATCACGTTGCTGGTCCAGAAGGGGATCGTGCAGATCACGAACAGCAGCGTCTGCATGCCCGGACTGCGCACGTGGAAGGCCAGGAAGTAGGCGATCGTGAAGCCGAGCACCAGCGACACGGCCCAGGTCAGCAGCGAAAACCGCAGCGTCGACCAGTAGGTCTTCAGCGTGACACACGGCTCGGCCAGGTTGGCGCAGCCGTCGAAGATCGAGACGTAGTTCTGCCCCGTAAAGCCGGGGATCAACTCGTAGTCGCTGGTGGGCCAGAAGCTGACGGCGGCGATCAGCAGCAGCGGCGCGATGAAGAAGAACGCGAACACTGCCGCGAACGGCAGTGCCTGGAGCCACGCCGCGGGACCCGACTTCAGGAGCGTCGGTTTCATGGCGCCTCAAGTCCCCCGGGGCGCAGCCCACGGGGCCATCAAGCGGACATCGCGGATCCGGCTTTGCCGGGCCGCCAGTGGCGCCCCCTTGAGGGGGAGCGCCGAAGGCGCTCCGGGGGTGGGCCCATTACGCAGCGACAAACTCGTTCCACTTCTGGACCATGTAGGTGTTCTCGTCCATCAGCGCGTTCCAGCAGGCGATGCCGCCCATGCGCTGCTCGTACGAGCCGCCGTCGCGCACGCCGCCGGCCTTGTGCAGCAGGTCGCCGTTGGGGCTCTTGATGTCCTGCGCCGCCGGCTTGCCTTCCATCCAGTAGGCCCACTCGTAGGCTTCCATCTTCGATTTGGCGGTCTCGAGCACGGCGCTGTAATAACCCTGGCGGTTGAGGTAGGCGCCGGCCCAGCCGTCGAGGAACCAGTTGATGAACTCGTAGGTGGCGTCGAGCTTCCTGCCGGTGGACGTGGCCGGCACGCCGAAACCGGCAGCCCAGGCGCGGTAGCCTTCCTTCAGCGGCTGGAAGGTGCAGGCGATGCCCTTGCTGCGCACCGCGGTGACGGCGGGTGACCACATCGACTGGATCACCACCTCGCCCGAGGCCATCAGGTTCACGCTCTCGTTGAAGTCCTTCCACAGGCTGCGGAACTGGCCTGCCTTCTTGGCCTCGATCAGGGTCTTGATCGTGAGGTCGATTTCCTTCTTCGTCATGTTCCCCTTGTCGGGGTACTTGTAGAGGCCCGAGGCTTCCACGACCATCGCCGCGTCCATGATGCCGATCGACGGGATGTTCAGGATCGCTGCCTTGCCCTTGAACTCGGGGTTGAGCAGCTCCTTCCAGCTCTCGATCGGGCGCTTGATCAGGTCGGGCCGGATGCCCAGCGTGTCGGCGTTGTAGACCGTGGGGATCAGGCTCATGTACTGCGTCGGCGCTTTCGCGAAGACCTTGCTCTTCTCGCCTTCGAGGTAGATCACCTTCTTCGGCGCCGTGCCCTGGTCGCCCACCGCCTTGCCGCCCACCATGCCGGTGGTGAAGAGCGGGGTGATCTTGTCGGCGTTCTTGATGCGCTTGACGTCGATGCCCTTCAGGTTGCCCGTGGGAACGATCTTCTTGAGCGAGAAGTATTCGGTGTCGATGAGGTCGAAGCTGTTGGGCGAGGTGACCGCGCGTTTGGTCACCTCGTCGGTGTTGACCGCGACGTACTGGATCTTGATCCCGGTGTCGGCCTCGAACTTCTCGGCGATCTTCTTGTCCTGGTTCACCGCCGTGCCCAGGTAACGCAGCGTGATCTTCTCTTGCGCATGGATGGCCGGAAAGAGGCCCGTGGCCAGGATGCCGGCGGTGCCCTTGAGCAGGTTGCGGCGGTTTGTCTCGGTCATGCTGTTCTCCTCAGGTTGAAAGCGCCAGCCGTCAGGCAGCCAGCAGGTGGATGTCGGCGGTATCCCAATGCGCGCAGGCCTGGTCGCCCGGCTGCCAGGGTGCGATGTCGAACTGGCTCTCGGCCAGCATCACGTTGAACTCGGGCACCGGCTCGCTCGCGAGCGTGAGCAGCACGTAGGTGCCCTGGTACTCGACACCACGCACGGTGGCGTTGAGCACGGTGTCACCCGCGGGTCGCAGCGTGCGGCTCAGGCGTGTCTTGTCGGAGCGCACGGCGATCAGCCCGAGCGACGACGGGATCACGTTGTGCCCGCCGAGGAAACGTGCCACAAATTCGCTCTTGGGTTCGTTGAACAAGGTGTGGGGCGACGCGTCCTGCTCGATCCGGCCCTGGTTCATCACGACCACCTGGTCGGCCAGCGCCATCGCTTCTTCCTGCGAGTGCGTGACGTGCACGAAGGTCATGCCGAGCGCCTTCTGCCACGCCTTCAACTCGGCGCGCATCTTGATGCGCAGGAAGGGGTCGAGCGCAGACAGCGGCTCGTCAAGCAGCAGCACCTTGGGTTCGGTGATCAAGGCGCGGGCGAGCGCGACACGCTGCTGCTGGCCGCCCGACAGCTCGGCCGGCTTGCGCTGCGCCAGGTGGCCCAGCGACACCCGCTCCAGCAGGTCGCTCGCCTTCTTCAGGCGGGCGTCCTTGGCGACACCGCGCATCTTCAAACTGAAGGCGACGTTGTCGAGCGCGCTCAGGTGCGGGAACAGCGCGTAGCTCTGGAACATCATCGCCGTGCCGCGCTGGGCCGCAGGCAGGTCCGTGATGTTGCGGCCGCCGAGCACGATGTCGCCGTCGCTCGCGAGCTCGTGCCCCGCGATCATGCGCAGCGTCGAGGTCTTGCCGCAGCCCGAAGGCCCGAGCAGGCAGCAGTAGCTCCCGGCGGCGATCTTGAGGTCGATCCGGTCGACCGCCGTGGTCGTGCCGTAGCGTTTGCTCAGGTGGGCGAGTTCGAGCCTGGAGTCGAGGGCCATCGGGGCGACGACGCAAAGCGCGTGCCAGTGGCATGGCACCAGATTGGCGCGGCGCCCTGGCCCGAACAGGTGCGAGACTTGCTGTCATCGCACCAAGGGAGAACCACATGCTGCTGCGCGTCATCAACCCCAACACCACCGCGTCGATGACGGCGGCGATCGGCGCGGCCGCACGCGCCGTGGCCGCACCGGGCACCGTGATCGATGCGGTGCAGCCGAGCTTTGGTGCGCCGTCGATCGAAGGCCACCACGACGAAGTCTGGGCTGCCGCTGGCGTGGCCGAGCAGGTGAGCGCCGGCGAGCGAGTGGGCGCGGCCGCACACATCGTCGCCTGCTTCGGCGACCCCGGCCTGCACGGCGCGCGCGAGCTGGCCAGCGGCCCGGTGATCGGCATCGCCGAAGCCGCTTTCCACCTGGCGGCCATGCTGGCCACCGGCTTTTCCGTCGTGACCACGCTGACGCGCACCTGCGTCATCGCCGAACACCTGGTGCTGCAACACGGCTTCGAGCGCCGCTGCCGCGGCATCCACGGCACCGACATCGCGGTGCTGGAACTCGATGACCCGGCCAGCAACGCCTACGCCCGCATCCGCGACTGTGCCCAGCAGGCGCTCGACAGCGACCGCAGCGGCGCCATCGTGCTGGGCTGCGCCGGCATGGCCGATCTGTGCCAGCGGCTGCAGCGTGAACTGGGCGTGCCGGTGATCGACGGTGTCGGCGCGGCGGTCAAGCTCGCCGAAGCGCTGGTGTCGCTGGGCCTGCGGACCAGCAAGCGGGGCGACTACGCGCTGCCGCTGGCCAAGGGCTACGCGGGCTTGGCGGCACCGTACTCGCCGCGTTGAGCCGCGCCGCGGCCTTATGCTGGCGGTGGAACGAACTCTGTCGAGCCGCACCGTGACCCCTACGCCCCAAGTCCACCACATCACCCACCCGCTGGTGCAGCACAAGCTCACGCTGATGCGCCAGAAGGACCGCAGCACGAGCAACTTCCGCCGCCTGCTGCACGAGATCAGCATGTTGATGGCCTACGAGGTCACACGCGACATGCCGACGCAGATGATCGAGATCGAGACCCCGCTCGAGAAGATGATGGCGCCGGTGATCGACGGCAAGAAGACGGTCTTCGTCGTCATCATGCGCGCCGGCAGCGGTTTCCTCGACGGCATGCTCGAAGTCGTGCCCGGTGCCCGGGTGGGCCATGTCGGCCTCTACCGCGACCCGAAGACGCTGGTTGCGGTGGAGTACTACTTCAAGATGCCGCACAGCATGGAAGAGCGCGACGCGATCGTGCTCGACCCGATGCTCGCCACCGGCAACTCGGCCGTCGCCGCGGTGGACCGGTTGAAGGAAACCCGCCCGAAGTCGATCCGCTTCGTGAGCCTGCTCGCGGCGCCCGAAGGGCTGAAGACCTTCCATGCCCACCACCCCGACGTGCCGGTCTACACCGCGGCGATCGACCGCCAGCTCAACGACCACGGCTACATCGTGCCGGGCCTCGGCGATGCGGGGGACCGGATCTTCGGCACGAAATAGCGCGACGGCTGCCCTCGACCATCTGCCATGTCCAAGCATCGCCGCGGTCGAGTTCGACCTCACTTGGCAGGTCAGGGGCGGCACAGGTTCCTCCGATGGCAGAATCCCGAAATCAACTTCAACGGGCCGGCGATCTACCATGCTCCGCTGGTGATCACGACGGGGCGCGTGCACGTTACCAAGGAGGAAGTCAATGAACTCGACGACAACGGTCTTGGCAGCGGCTGTGATGGCCATCTCTGGAGTGGCACATGCCGCAGGCGAACACCCCGGCCACGGAACACACTGGGGATACAAGGGCGACATCGGCCCCGCGGCCTGGACGAAGCTGAAGCCGGAGTTCAGCGCCTGCGCCGGCAGGAACCAGTCGCCCATCAACGTGATCAGCACGATCGATGCCCCGCTGCCGCCCATCCGTTTCAACTACAAGGCCGGCGGCACCGAGGTCGTCAACAACGGCCACACGGTCCAGGTGAACTACGAAGCCGGCAGCGGCATCTCGATGGACGGCATGCAGTTCGAGCTGAAGCAGTTCCACTTTCATTCGCCGAGCGAGAACCAGATCGACGGCAAGTCGTTCCCGCTGGAGGGTCACCTGGTCCATGCGGACAAGGACGGCAACCTCGCCGTCGTGTCGGTGGTCTTCGACCTCGGCCCGGCCAATCAGGCTGTAGGTGCGGCGTGGGGACAGATGCCCAAGACCGAAGGCAAGGCTGCGCTGCCTGCCAAGGCGTCGGCCAACGCCCTGCTGCCGGCCAACCGCGACTACTACCGGTACAACGGATCGCTGACCACGCCGCCCTGCTCCGAGGGTGTTCGCTGGGTCGTCATGAAGCGGCCGATGACCATCTCGAAGGAGCAACTCGAGGCCTTCAAGACCACACTCGGGTTCGACAACAACCGCCCGGCGCAGCCGGTGAATGCACGCCCGGTACTGCGATAGCGCGCTGCATCCCAGGCTAGAGCCGGGGCTCGGCGATGTGGGCGACCGGGTCTTCGGCACGAAGTGGCGCCTCTCAGCCTTCGTCGCGAAGTGTCAACGCGTACTTTTCCCGTGTCATCGGCGGCGATCCGCCCGCAGGCTTCCTGGCGCCCACGCCGCGGCGCCATGAAGAGGCCCACCCGATGACACCGAACGCGATCAAGAACGACATCCTCAGCGGCAACACCGTCGCCGGCGCGATGGTCTTCGAGTTCTTCTCGCCCGGCATGTCCAGCATCCTGGCCAACGCAGGCTGCCGTTTTGTCATCTACGACATGGAGCACACGGGCCTGGGCTACGAGACGCTGAAGTGGCTGTTCGCCGCCTGCCGCGGCCTACCCATCGAGCCGATGGTGCGGGTGCCGCGAGGCGAATACACCTGGCTCGCACGGGCGCTCGACCTCGGCGCGCGTGGCGTGATGATCCCGATGGTCGAATCCGCTGCCCAGGCGCGCTCCATCGTCGAGGCGTGCCGCTACCCGCCGGTCGGCCGACGCGGCGCGGCGTTCGGCTTCGCCCAGTGCGACTACCTGGGTGGCG
>DATDES010000010.1:0-20580 GCA_036522975.1 Burkholderiaceae bacterium
CCATCAGGGCCGCGACGCGCGGGTTCTCGGCGGTGGCGCGCATCGCGCGACCGAGTTTGGTTCGGTTCACCAGATACATCAGCCCGGCCAGGATGACCACCGTGAGGCCGAGGATCAGGCACTGGACGACGCTGATCACCGGCCCGCCGAGGTCGATCGGGTCGTTCGGCAGCAGGATCGGATACGGCTTGGGATTGGGCTTCCAGATGATCATCGCCAGGGTCTGTAGCAGCAGGCTCACGCCCATGGCCGTGATCAACGGCGCCAAGCGTGGGGCGTTGCGCAGTGGTCTGTAGGCCACTTTCTCGATCGAGAAGTTCAGCGCCGCGCAGACGATGATCGCGCAGATGAGGGACAGCAGCATGATCAACCAGCCGGGCATGCCCGACTCCGCCAGCAGGCTGACAATGGTCCAGCTGGTCAAGGCACCGACCATCAGCACCTCGCCATGCGCGAAGTTGATCAGGTTGATGATGCCGTACACCATGGTGTAGCCGAGGGCGACGAGGGCGTACATGCTGCCCAGCACCAGACCGTTGATGATCTGCTGAAAGAAGGTTTCCAAGTCCAGCTCCTCGTTCGACCTTGCGAAAGATTGTAGGCAGGCAAGTTGCGTGCCTCGCGCTGGGATTACCCTCGCGCATCCAAGGCGCGGCGCCCTGCTCAGCCGGGATCGTCCGCGGCCACCGCCGCGGCATTGGCGTCCCGCAGGCGGGCCAGCTTTTCGGCGATCTGCGCTTCGAGCCCGCGCGTGGTTGGTCGGTAGAACTGCGGCGCGCCCAGGCCGTCTGGAAAGTAGTTCTCGCCGGCCGCGAAGGCGTCGACCTCGTCGTGCGCATAACGGTAGCCCCGCCCATGGTCAAGCTGCTTCATCAGCGCCGTCGGGGCATTGCGCAGGCGCAACGGCACCGGCCGGGTTCCATCGGCCTTGACCAATGCCCTGGCTTCGTTCCACGCCGCGTACACGGCGTTCGATTTCGCTGCCGTGGCGAGAAAGACCACCGCCTGCGCCAGCGCCAGTTCGCCCTCCGGCGAGCCCAGGCGCTCATAGACTTCGGTCGCGTCCAGGGCCATGCGCAGCGCACGCGGATCGGCCAGGCCGATATCCTCGCTGGCCATTCGCAGCACTCGCCGGGCCACGTAGCGCGGATCGACGCCGCCGTCGAGCATTCGCACCAGCCAGTACAGCGCCGCATCGGGGTCGCTGCCGCGCACGCTCTTGTGCAGCGCCGAAATGGTGTCGTAGAACTGCTCGCCGCCCTTGTCGTAGCGGCGCAGCTGTTCGCCCAGCGCGCGCTCGAGCAGGGCCTCGTCGAGCAAAGGCACATCGCCGGCGACGGCGAACAGGTTCTCGACCGCATTGAGCAATCGGCGCGCGTCGCCATCGGCATAGCCGATCAGCCGCTCGCGCGCAGGCTCGGTAACGGTAGGCAGGGACAAGGCCGCGCGCGCGCGCTCTAGCAGTTCGGCCAGTTCGGTCGGCGCGAGCGGCTGCAGGACGTGCACCGTGGCGCGCGACAGCAGGGCTGAGTTGACCTCGAACGAAGGGTTCTCGGTGGTGGCACCGATGAACGTGAACAGGCCGGACTCGACATGCGGCAAGAAGGCGTCCTGCTGAGCCTTGTTGAAGCGGTGCACCTCGTCGACGAAGACGATGCTGGCACGCCCGACACGGCGAGCGGCCTGCGCGCGGTCGACTGCTTCGCGGATGTCCTTCACGCCGCCCAGTACGGCCGAGATGACGACGAACTCCGCGTCGAAGGCGCCGGCCACCAAGCGGGCCAGCGTGGTCTTACCGACGCCCGGCGGACCCCACAGGATCATCGAGTGCAGTCGTCCGGCCGCGAACGCGGCGGCCAGCGGTTTGCCCGGCCCGAGAAGGTGGCGCTGGCCGATGACCTCGGCGAGGGTGCGTGGCCGCAGGCGCTCGGCCAGCGGCGCATCGGCATCCGGCACCACCGGGCGCGATCCGGAAGGGCGTCGGGCGTCGTCGAACAGGCTGGCGGTCATGCTGCCGCCAATTGTGGCAGCGCGTCGTCGCTTATTGGGTCAGCACGTCGACGCCCTTGGGCGGCACGAAGCGGAAGTGGTCCGGCGCCAGCGTCACGTTGGTGGCGAGGTCCTTGAAGCTGAGCAGCGAGCGCTGGCCGAAACCGTCGACCAGGTCGATGGCGGCCAAGGTCCTGCCATTGAAGCCGACCTTCAGCGATCGCAGGTTCGCCGCATCGTCCTTCACGCGCGGCGTGGCCTGCATCCAGTCCAGGCCCTCGGCCGATGGCAAGGCCTTGAGTTCGAAGTCCTTCTCGAGGGATCCACCCGCCAGGAGGGCCGCAGGGGTCGCACCGAGCGCCTTGTCCATCGACCGTACGCTGGCCTGTTGCAGGTCCGCGTCGTAGATCCAGACCTTCTGTCCGTCGGCGACGATCAACTGCTCGAAAGGCCTGGCATAGGCGAAGCGAAAGCGATTCGGCCGGGCGAACTCGAAGCTGCCGCTGGAGGTCTTCTTCTTCGCCCCGTCGGGGGAGGTCACGACCTGCGTGAACGTGGCCCGGCCGCTCTTGGCGTCGCGCACAAACTCGCGCAGTGCATCGACCGCGTCGGCGTGCGCGAGCGCTGCGACGAGCAGCAGGCAGGCCGTGAAGAAGATTTTCATTCTTCGCGCCGTGGCACCAGCAGGTCGCGGTTGCCGTTGGTGGCCATCGACGACACCAGTCCGGACTTCTCCATCTGCTCCAGCAGGCGCGCGGCGCGGTTGTAGCCGATGCGCAGGTGCCGTTGCACCAGCGAGATCGACGCCCGCTTGTGCTGCAACACGATCGCCACAGCCTGGTCGTACATCGGGTCGGCCTCTCCGTTGGCCTCGCCCGGCGCGCCCGGCTCACCGGGTTCGCCGTCGAGCGTGCCGCCTTCGAGGATGCCCTCGATGTAGTTTGGCTCGCCCTGACTCTTCAGGTAGCTGACAACGCGGTGGACCTCGTCGTCGCTGACAAAGGCACCGTGCACGCGGATCGGAAGACCCGTGCCCGAGGGCATGTACAGCATGTCGCCCATCCCGAGCAGGGCTTCGGCCCCCATCTGGTCGAGGATGGTCCGGCTGTCGATCTTGCTCGAGACCTGGAAGCTCAGCCGTGTAGGGATGTTGGCCTTGATCAGGCCGGTGATCACATCGACGCTCGGCCGCTGCGTGGCCAGGATCAGGTGGATACCCGACGCACGCGCCTTCTGCGCCAGGCGCGCGATCAGCTCCTCGATCTTCTTGCCGACGACCATCATGAGGTCGGCCAGCTCGTCGATCACAACGACGATCTGCGGCAATCTCTCGAGCGGTTCGGGCTGATCCGGTGTCAGGCTGAACGGGTTGCCGAGCACCTCACCGCGCTCGCTGGCCTCATCGATCTTCTTGTTGTACCCCGAGAGCTGGCGCACGCCGAGCTTGCTCATCAGCTTGTAGCGCCGCTCCATCTCGCCGACGCACCAGGTCAGCGCGTTGGCGGCCTGCTTCATGTCGGTGACCACCGGGCAGAGCAGGTGCGGGATGCCTTCGTAGACACTCATCTCGAGCATCTTCGGGTCGATCAGGATCAGCCGCACGTCGCGCGCCTCGGCCTTGTACAGCAGCGACAGGATCATGGCGTTGATGCCCACGCTCTTGCCCGCACCGGTGGTGCCGGCGACCAGGCAATGCGGCATCTTGGCCAGGTCGGCAACGACTGGCAGGCCGACGATGTCCTTGCCCAGGCCCATCGTCAACTGCGAGGTTGCATCGTTGTAGACCGTCGAGCCGAGAATCTCGGCCAGGCGGATCGTCTGGCGCTTCGCATTCGGCAACTCGAGCGCCATCGTCGTCTTGCCGGGAATCGTCTCGACGACGCGGATGCTGACCAGGCTCAGCGAGCGTGCGAGGTCCTTCGCGAGGCCCACGACCTGAGCGCCCTTCACGCCGGTGGCCGGCTCGATCTCGTAGCGCGTGATCACCGGGCCGGGCGACGCGGCGACCACGCGCACCTCGACGCCGAAGTCCTTCAGCTTCTTCTCTATCAGGCGCGAGGTCATCTCCAGCGACTCGGGCGTCACGCTCTCGACGCGCCCGGGCGCGGCGTCGAGCAGGTCGACCTGCGGCAGCCGGGTGTCGGCCAGTTCGCTGAACAGCGGCTTCTGCCGCTCTTTCGCCACCCGCTCGGACTTGGGCAATTCGCCCAACGGCTTGTCGATGACGATCGGCAACTGGTCCTCGACGGCCTGGCGTTCGACATCGACCACGAGTTCGCGGTCGCGCTGCGCCTCCAAGCCCAGACGCACGTCCTCAGCGCGCTCGCGAAGAGCCTCGCGGCGCTCCTTGAACGTATCGATGCGCTCGCCGACCGCTTCGGCCACGCGCAGCCAGGAGAAGCGCAGTGCCAAGGCCATGCCAGCCACCAAGGCAGCGATCCAGAGCACTCCAGAGCCGGCAAAGCCCAGCCACTTGACCGACGGCGGACCCAGCGTGTAGCCAAACACGCCGCCGGCGTGGCCCGGCAGCAAGGCCTCGAAGCGGTACAGGCGCGTCGATTCGAGCGCCGTGCTCGCCGCCAGCAGCAGGACCAGCCCCAGCCAGAATGATGTCGCGTGTCTGGCGGGTGGTGGCTCGCCGCGCAGGCTGCGCGCCAGTGCAGACAGCCAGGCCCGCGCAGCCACGACGGGCAGCCACCACACCGAATGGCCGAGCATGAACAGCGCGAAATCGGACGCCCAGGCGCCCACCTGACCCGCCTTGTTGCGTAGCGCGTCGCCAGTGCCCGACGTCGAGAAGGCCGGATCGGCGCCATGGTGGGTGGTCAGGGCGAGCATCGCCAAGAGCCAAGCCACAGCACCAGCGAGCAACCAGAGTTGGCGCCTCAGCGGCATCGCCGAATTGGCGTCGGCACCGGCGCCCGGGTTGTCGGCGGTGCCTGGACCAGCCTCGGCGCGCAGGGATCCAAGGGGGAATGTCATGCCGGAATTGTCGCCCAAGGGATTGGGCCGACAGCGCTGCGTCTCAATCGTTGTGCAGTCGCTCCTTGATGATCACCGAGCCGTTGTCCTGGGTCTCGATGACGCCGCGCTCCTCCAGATCCTTCATGACCCGGCTGACCATTTCGCGCGAAGCGCCGACGACCTTGGCCATGTCTTGCCGCGAAACCTTGTTACGGATCAGCTTCACGCCGTCAATGTCCTCGGCCATGTCGAGCAGGGTGCGCGCGACGCGGCCATAGACGTCGAGCAGGGCGAGCGATTCGATCTGCCGGTCGGCAGCGCGCAGGCGCTTCACCAGGCCGCGCAGGATGCCGTAGGCCAGCTCCGATGTGTCGGGCAGGCACTTCGAGAACTCGATCCGGCCCAGCACCAGCATGTCGGTCTGGATCTCGGCGCGCACGGTGGCCGAATGCGACTCGTTGTCGATCAGGCTCATTTCGCCCACATAGTCGCCGGCTTCGAGCACGGCCAGGATCACTTCGCGGCCGCGCTGGTCGGCGGTCAGCACTCGCGCGCGGCCGTTGAGGAGGATGAACAACGAGTTGCTCTTGCGCCCCTGCTCGACCACGATCTCGCCACGGCGAAAGCGGCGCTTGACCACGCTGTCGGCGACCTGCTGGGCCTGGTCGTTGGTCAACATCGAGAACAAGGGCACGCGACGAATCAGATCGAGATTCGAGAGCATCGACATCGGCGGTTCTCCTTCCAGTGCGCAGTTGTTGTTCGCGAGCAGGCCGCCGACGCAACGCGCTTCGGGCGACTGCCTACAATTTCACTATTGTGCCCATTAGCGCGCTTGACGCCACTGGGCCCGTACCCCATGTAGTGTCGCCTGTTGGCGCACCACGACGTTTGCACCCCCCCCACCATGACCAACTCTTCCTCCAACCCCAAGCACGCCAAGGTCCTGATCCTGGGGTCCGGCCCAGCCGGCTACACCGCTGCGCTTTATGCGGCGCGTGCCAATCTGAAGCCGATGCTGGTGACCGGGCTGGCACAGGGTGGCCAGCTGATGACGACCACCGACGTCGACAACTGGCCCGCCGACGTGGCCGGCGTGCAGGGACCCGAGTTGATGCAGCGCTTTCTCGAGCATGCCGAGCGCTTCAACACCGAAGTCGTCTTCGACCACATCAACAGCGTCGACTTCAGCCGGCGTCCTTTCGCCCTGGTCGGCGACAGCGGCAGCTTCACCTGCGACACATTGATCATCGCCACTGGCGCCAGCGCCAAATACTTGGGACTGCCCAGTGAAGCGGCCTTCATGGGCCGCGGCGTCAGCGGCTGCGCCACCTGCGACGGCTTCTTCTACAAGGGCCAGGAGGTCTGCGTGGTCGGGGGCGGCAACACGGCGGTCGAAGAGGCGCTGTACCTGTCCAACATCGCCACCAAGGTGCATCTGATTCATCGCCGGGACAAATTCCGCGCCGAAGCGATCTTGATCGACAAACTGCACGCCAAGGTCGCCGAAGGCAAGATGCAACTCCACCTGTGGCAGACGCTCGATGAGGTGTTGGGTGACGCATCTGGCGTCACCGGCGTGCGGATCAAGAGTTCGCAGGACGGCAGCACCAGCGAGCTGAAGGTCCAGGGTTGCTTCATCGCCATCGGCCACCAACCCAACACTGAGATCTTCAAGGGCCAGCTGGAGATGAAGGACGGCTACATCATCACCCGCACCGGCCTGAACGGCATGGCAACCATGACGAGCGTGCCCGGGGTCTTTGCCGCCGGCGACGTGCAGGATCATGTCTACCGCCAGGCCATCACCAGCGCCGGCACCGGCTGCATGGCGGCGCTGGACGCCCAGCGCTTCCTGGAGCAGCAAGCCTAAGCTGGTTTCGAACCCGCGGGCTGGCTTACCCGCGGGTTTGCCGCTATACTCGCGGTCTTTGCCGAAATCGGCAGAACACCTATTTCTCGAGAATCTTGGAGGTGCCCCATGGCACGCGTTTGTCAGGTCACGGGCAAGGGCCCGATGGTGGGGAACAACGTCTCCCACGCGAACAACAAAACCAAGCGCCGGTTCCTGCCGAATCTGCAGTACCGCCGCTTCTGGCTAGAAACCGAAAACCGCTGGGTGCGGCTGCGCGTGACCAACGCCGCGCTGCGCCTGATCGACAAGCTGGGCATTGACCAGGTCGTCGCCGACCTGCGTGCCCGCGGCGCCCTCTGATTTAGGAGCACACCATGGCCACCAAAGGCGGACGCGAAAAGATCAAGCTGGAGTCGTCGGCCGGCACCGGCCACTTCTACACCACGGCAAAGAACAAGAAGACGACGCCGGAGAAGCTCGAATTCATGAAGTTCGATCCGAAGGCGCGCAAGCACGTGCTCTACAAAGAAACAAAACTGAAGTAAGAAGTACAGCGGGGTCGCGTTGCGACCCCTACTGTTTAATGGGCCGCTGATGCGGCCCTTTTTCTTGCTCGCCCCGCGTCAGGCATGCGCGGCGCGCAGCTTCAGCGAGAACTCCTGCAAAGCGGCCACGCCGCTTTCCTCGGCACGCTTGCACCACGCCTGCAGGTCGGCCACCAGTTGTTCGGCCGACACGTTGGTACGGGTCCAGAGCTGCCGCAACTCTTCGCGCATGGCCACCAGCTTTGTCAGCGCCGGGCTCTGCGCCAGAGCTTGCAGCATCTGCGGCTTCACGCCGTGTGGGATCTTGTCGTCGTCGCGGTGCAGCCAGCGCTTGGCCAGTCGCATCTCGGCCCAGCGTGCGCTGTTCTGCGCGCCCTGGGCCTTGAGCTTGTCGAGTTCGGCGCCGACTGTGCGCTTCAGACCGGCAGCGTAATGCGCCATCACCTCGTAGCGGTTGGCGATCAGGGCCTCGAGCGTCTTGCCGTCTGGCACGCGCACGGCGCCCAGGGCCAGCTTGGGCGGCGTCTTGCGCACTTTGGCCAAGCCAAGCATCTCCAGGCCGCGGATGTAGGCCCAACCGATGTCGAACTCGTGCGGCTTGACGGACAGTTTGGCGCTCGTCGGGTAGGTGTGGTGGTTGTTATGCAATTCTTCGCCACCGATCACGATGCCCCAGGGCGCGATGTTTCGGGACGCATCCGGCGCCTCGAAGTTGCGATAGCCCCACCAGTGGCCGATGCCATTGATGATTCCCGCCGCAGTGATCGGGATCCACAACATCTGCACGGCCCATACGGCCGCGCCGATGGCACCGAAAAGCGCCAGATTGACGATCAGCATGACGCCCACGCCCTGCCAGGAGTAGCGGGTGTAGAGGTTGCGTTCGATCCAGTCGTCAGGCGTGTTGTGACCGTACTTGGCCAGCGTTTCCAGGTTCTTCGCTTCGGCCCGGTACATCTCGCTGCCTTCGAGCAGGACCTTCCGGATGCCGCGGGTTTGCGGGCTGTGTGGGTCCTCTACCGTTTCGCACTTGGCGTGGTGTTTGCGATGGATCGCAACCCATTCCTTGGTCACCATGCCGGTGGTCAGCCACAGCCAAAAGCGGAAAAAGTGCGCCGGCAATGCATGCAGTTCCAGCGCTCGGTGAGCCTGTGCGCGATGCAGGAAGATCGTTACGGCAGCGATGGTGATGTGGGTCATCACCAGGGTGGCCAAAAGCACTTGCCACCAGCTTGCGACCAGCGCACCGTTGGCCAGCCAGTCGACCAGCGCGTCGCGCACAAGGATCATCGATTCCATTCGTTACCTCTCACAGGATCATCGATTGTAAATGGATGGGCCAGTTCGCTCCTCGTGGAAGTGCGTAGGGTTGATCTCTGCAAGATCGACAAAGTTCGTCACAGCATCAGGTTCTCGTCCAGATCGCGGCAAAGAAGCCATCCGTAGCATGCAGATGCGGCCACAAACGCAGATTCCCAGCGTTGCTGAGCTCCGTGGCACCAGGCACCTTCAGGTCCGAGAGGATCGTGTGCACCGGGAGTCTTTGGAAGTCCGGATGGGCCGTTGCAAAGGCCTCGCAGACGGCCTCGTTCTCGCTGGCAAGTAGGCTGCAGGTGGCATAAACCAGCCTGCCACCTGCCTTGAGCAGGCGCGCGGCTCCGGCCAGGATCGCGATCTGCTTGACATTGAGTTCCTGCACCGCCTTGGGCGACTGGCGCCATTTCAGGTCGGGGTTGCGGCGCAGCGTGCCAAGGCCCGAACACGGCGCATCGACCAGCACGCGGTCGATCTTGCCGGCCAGGCGCTTGATCCTCTCGTCGCGCTCGTGGGCGATCTGGACCGGATAGACATTGGACAAGCCACTGCGCGCGAGCCGCGGCTTCAACGCCTCGAGGCGGTGGCCGGCCACATCGAAGGCATACAGGCGCCCGGTGTTGCGCATCGACGCGCCCAGCGCCAGGGTCTTGCCGCCGGCGCCGGCACAGAAGTCCACCACCATTTCACCCCGCTTGGCGTCGGTGATCAGGGCCAGCAACTGGCTGCCCTCGTCCTGTACCTCGACCTCGCCACCAACAAAGATCGGCAGCTTCTGCAGCGCCGGCCGACCTTGTACGCGCAGGCCCCAGGGCGAATGGGGCGTCGGCACAGCGTCGATGCCGGCGGCGGCCAACGCCGCCTGCGCCGCTTCGCGTTTGGTCTTCAGCGTATTGACACGCAGGTCCAGCGGCGCCGGCGCGTCCAGGCTCGCCACCAAGGCCCAGAAGCCCTCATCGCCCAATCGAGCCTGCAAGGGCTGGGCGATCCAGTCGGGCAGGTTGTGGCGCAGCTTGGGCGCCAGCGTGCTGCGGTCGACGGCCTGCACCTGCTCGAACCATTTGAGTTCGTGCGGCGCGAGTGCCGCGCGCAAGAAGCCCGCGTCACCTGCCCAGCCCACGATCGCCAGCCGCCGCTCGGCCGGGCCGCTGCCTGTTTGCGCCAGGTGCTGATAAAGCAGGCGCCTGCGCAGCACCGCGTATGCCGTCTCGGCCAAGGTGTGGCGCTCGCGCGGCCCGAGTTCGCGGTGCTGGCGCAGGAAGAAGGAGACGATGTTGTCAGCGGGGGCGTCGAACTTCAGCACCGCAGCGATCAGTTCGGTGCAAGCTTCAAGGAGGGCTTTGGGATGCATGGTGTGGGTCTCAGAGCAATTGCGCCGCGCCGCCGACATGCCTGACGATGCCTTCGTTCAGCCACAACTGACCCTCGACGAACCAGCGCAGCGCCAACGGATAAATCACGTGCTCACGCGCCAACACGCGCATCGCCAGCGAAGTCTCGTCGTCTTCGGGCAGCACGGGAACCACCGCCTGCGCGACGATCGGCCCGTGGTCCACTTCGGCGGTCACGAAATGCACCGTTGCGCCCGCAAGCTTGCAGCCGGCCTCGATCGCGCGCCGGTGCGTACGCAGGCCCGCAAAGGCCGGCAGCAGCGAGGGATGGATATTGAGCAGGCGCCCGTCGTAACGGCGAACGAACTCGGCACCGAGGAGGCGCATGAAGCCGGCGAGTGCCAACACGTCGGGCCGAAACGCGTCGACCGCTTCGGCAAGCGCCGCATCGAACGCTTCGCGGGTCGCAAAGGCCGTGTGGTCGACCACTGCCGTGGCGGCGCCGTGCGAGGCCGCAAATCCCAGACCCGCGGCCTCAGGTCGGTTCGAGATCACCGCCACGACCTGTGCCGGCCAGCGTTCGGCAGCGCAGCGCTCGACGATGGCCTGCATGTTCGAGCCGCGATCGGAAATGAGGATGACGATGCGTTTCACGGGCGGCGGGCCAAGCAGGCGCGCGAGTGTAGCCGCCTAGAATCTCGGCTCTCCCCACATTGCCGGCACGATGACCTCACGCGAGACCGACCTCAAGCCCACCCGACCGCGCGTCCTGTCCGGCATGCGTCCGACCGGCGCGATGCACCTGGGCCACTACCACGGTGCGCTGAAGAACTGGGTCCGCCTGCAAGAGGACTACGACAGCTTCTTCTTCGTTGCCGACTGGCACGCGCTGACGACGCACTACGAAGAGCGCGGCGTGATGGAGCGCTACGTCTACGACATGGTCACCGACTGGCTGGCAGCCGGCCTCGACCCCGAGCGCTGCACGATCTTCGTGCAGAGCCGCCTGCCAGAGCATGCCGAGCTGTTCACGCTGCTGGCGATGGGTACGCCGCTGGGCTGGCTCGAGCGCGTACCGACCTACAAGGACCAGATCGAGAAACTCAAGGACCGCGACCTCGCGACCTATGGCTTCCTCGGCTACCCGCTCCTGCAGGCCGCCGACATCCTGATCTACAAGGCCGCCTTCGTGCCGGTGGGCGAAGACCAGAGCTCCCACGTCGAGCTGACGCGCGAGGTCGCGCGCCGATTCAACAACCTGTATGGCCGCGCCGCCAACTTCGAGTTGAAAGTCGCCGAGGCGCTGGCCAAGCTGCCGAAAGACGACGCGCGCTACTTCGAGAAGCAGCGCAAGGCCTATGGCGAAACCGGCAGCGCCGAGGCACTGGCCAAGGGCGAAGGCATGCTCGCCAAGGCAGCGGCGATTGCCAGCTGGGCCAGCGACGATGCCGAAGTCCTCGCCGGCCACCTCAAGGGCGCGGGCAAGACCATCTTGGTCGAGCCTGCTGCGCTGCACACCGAAGTGCGCAAGCTGCCCGGCGTCGACGGCGCCAAGATGAGCAAGAGCTACGGCAACGCGATCGAGATGCGCGAGGCCCCCGAGACGGTGCGCAAGAAGGTCCAGACCATGACCACCGACCCGGCCCGCGCGCGCCGCAGCGACCCGGGCGACCCCGAGAAATGCCCGGTCTGGCAGTTCCACCAGGTCTATTCGAGCGCCGAAACCAAGGACTGGGTCGTCAAGGGCTGCACCACGGCCGGCATCGGCTGTTTGGAGTGCAAGCAGCCGGTCATCGACGCCATCCTCGCGGAACAACAACCCTGGCGCGAGCGCGCCGAGCAATACCTGGCCAACCCAAAGCAGGTGCACTGGATCGTCGAGATGGGCACCGAGCGTGCACGCACCGTCGCCAGGCAGACCATGAAGGACGTGCGCAGCGCCATGGGCCTTGCGTACTGATACGAGATCGATCCATGCCCAGCCCATTGCAGACCATCGAAGTCCACCCGGCCGGCACGGCCGTCGCAAGCGTCGTCGTGCTGCACGGGTTGGGTGCCGACGGTACCGATTTCCTGCCCTTCGCCGACGAGATCAAGCTCGACGCGATCGGCCCCGTGCGTTGGGTGCTGCCGCGCGCACCGGTGCGGCCGGTGACGGTGAACAACGGCTATCGGATGCGCGCCTGGTACGACATCTTCGAATTCGGCGCCCAGGCCAGACAACCGCGCGAAGACGAAGCCGGTCTGCGCGAAAGCTTTGCCGCAGTGCATGCGCTGATCGACCGCGAAGTTTCGCGTGGCGTACCTGCAAACCGCATCGTGCTCGGCGGCTTCAGCCAGGGCTGTGCAGTCACGCTGGGCGCCGGCCTGCGCTACCCGCAGCGCCTGGCGGGACTGGCCGGCATGTCGGGCTACCTGCCCTTGGCGCAAGCCACAGCAGCCGAGCGCCGCGACGCCAATGCCCTGACCCCTCTCTTCCTGGCCCACGGCCAGCGCGACCAGGTCATCGGCCTGGACCGCGGTGTCGCCAGTCGCGACGCACTCAAGGCGCTGGGTATGGCCGTCGAGTGGCACGACTACCCGATGGAGCACTCGGTCAGCGCTGAAGAGGTTGCCGACCTGCAGCGCTTTCTGCAGCGCGTCTTGTCCGCCTGATCGACATCGCGGTGGATGCCACCGCCCGCACCCTGATCGCCGGGCGCGCTCTGCGCGGCTTCGTCGATGGTTCGGTGGCCGTGTTGCTGCCGGCCTACCTGCTGGCCCTGGGCCACGACAGCTTCGCCGTCGGCGTGCTCAGCACAGTCACCCTGCTCGGCTCGGCATTGGCCACCCTGGCCCTGGGCGCCTGGGGCCATCGCGCCGCACCACGAACGCTGTTGCTGGCGGCCGCCTTGTTGATGGCCGGGACCGGCGCCGCCTTCGCCGGCTTCAGCGCATTCGCGCCCCTGCTCGTGGTGGCGTTCGTCGGGACCCTCAATCCTGGGGCGGGCGACGTCAGCGTGTTCCTGCCGCTCGAACATGCACGACTCGCCGGCCTGGCGCACGGCAGCGCCGAACGCACCACCCTTTTTGCGCGCTACAGCCTGGCCGGTGCGCTCAGTGCAGCCTTCGGCGCGCTGGCCGTGGGCGCCCCGGCGTGGCTGGCGCCGCGTTTGGGCTGGGGCCTGGTCGATGCGTTGCGCAGTATGTTTGTGCTCTACGCCGCCATTGGCCTGGTGATCTGGTGGCTTTACCGTCGCCTACCCCTGCCCGCGGCCGACGCGGCGCCGAGCGCTGCGCCGGCGCCGCTGGGCCCCTCGCGCGGCGTGGTAGTCAAGCTTGCCGCGCTGTTCTCGGTCGACGCCTTTGCCGGTGGCTTGGTGCTCAACAGCTTGGTTTCGCTATGGCTGATGGAGCGCTTTGGCCTCACGCTCGCCAGCGCCGGGGCCTTCTTCTTCTGGGCCGGGCTGGCGAGTGCGGTGTCGCAACTCGTCGCACCCTGGCTGGCGCGGCGGATCGGCCTGTTGAACACGATGGTCTTCACCCACATCCCGGCCAACGCCTGCCTGATCGCCGCTGCGCTGGCGCCGACCTTGCCGCTCGCGCTGGCCCTGTTGCTGGTACGCGCGCTGCTGTCGCAGATGGACGTGCCCACGCGCACCGCCTACGTGATGAGCGTCGTCACCCCGTCTGAGCGGGCCGCCGCGGCCAGCTTCACGACCGTGCCGCGCAGCCTGGCCTCGGCTGCCAGCCCGGCGCTGGCCGGTGCTCTCTTCGCTGCCGGCTGGCTGGCTGCGCCGCTGCTGCTGTGCGGCGTGCTGAAGATCGCTTACGACTTCACACTGTGGCGCGCCTGCCGCGGCCACCCGCTGCAGGGAGAATGACCGCGGCCTGCGGCCTGCCCGAGGGGACACCATGCACCCGACTCCGATCGAACTGTTGCAGAACATGCCCGTCTTCGGCGCGATCCATGACGACGCGTTGCGCTGCCTGCTTGAGCAAGCGCACGAGATCGAGGTCACGGCCGGCGCCTACTTCTTCCGCGAGAACGACCCGGCCAGTTCGATGTACGTCCTCGAGACCGGCCATGCGGCGGTGATCAAGGGCCGGCACGGCCACGACGCCGTTCTGCACCACCTGGGCCCCGGCGACTGCTTCGGCGAGATGTCGCTGATGGACCTGGGCCCGCGCAGTGCCGCAGTTCGCGCGGTCGACGTCTGCCATGCGATCGAGCTCAGTGCCGCCGACCTGCTGCGCCTGTACGAGCGCAATGCCGAGCAGTTCGCGCTGATCCAGATGAACCTCGGCCGCGAGGTCTGTCGGCGCCTGCGTGCCACCGACGAGTTGCTGTTTCGCGCCACGCTGGGTCAACAGCATGGCCGGCTCGAGACCCTGTTCGCCGATCCCTGAAGCCCAGCGCCGCGGGCGTTACCCTTCGCGACTCTCCTCGAACACAACTTGACTCCCACGCATGTTCGGACAATCCAAACCCGTCGTCTTTGAGCGCTACGGCCGCCGCCGTTCACGCTGGCTGCCGCCACGCTGGCTGGTGCTGCTGCTGGTCGGCACCACCGCCGGTGCCGCGGGCGTGCTCTTCTTGCAGGAGCGCTACCTGCCGCCGCGCCTGTCGGCCAGCGCCGGCAACGACCTGCAGAAGGCTTTTGCGCAGGCGGATGCCGATCGCGCGCGGCTGAAGGGCGAGCTCGGCGAAACAAGCAAGCGCCTCGACGCGGCGCTGGCCGACAAGAAGGCCGCCGACGAGGCGCTCGTCGCCAGCCGCGCGGCCATCGATCGCCTGCACGCCGACGTGGCGTCTGCGGTCGACTCGCTGCCGCCCGACCCGCGCGGCGGCACCGTCGAAGTGCGTGCCGCGCAGTTCACTACCAAGGGCGGCCTGTTCGCCTACGACGTGGTGCTCACGCGCTCGCGCGACACGGCCAAGCCCATTGCCGGCGTGCTGCAGTTCAGCGTGGCCGGCGAGTCGGCGCGAGGCGGCGAAACCACCGCCGCACTGAAACCCGTGGAGTTGTCGATCGGCAGCCACCAGGTGTTGCGCGGCAGTCTGCCGCTGCCCGAAGGCTTCCGTCCGCGTCAGACCACGGTCCAGGTCCTGGACCGCGTCGGCGGCAAGGCCCTGGGCATGCGGGTGATGCAGGTCCAGTCGCGCTGACCCGCATCAGCCCGCCGCGGCGTGTCAGCCCAGGCGCCGCGGTGGCGCGCGTCGCCCGGCTGGTGCGGGCTGGCCCGCCGCACTGCGCATGCGCGCGCTCCAGACCTTGAACGCGTTCGGCGTGAGCTCGCGCTTCAAGAGCTGCACCACCTGACCGTGCGACAGGCCGCATTGGCGCAGCACCGCGTTGAAGGGCGGGCGGTCGTCCCAGGCGACCTCGATCGCGCGAGCAATTTGCTCGGCGGTCAACGGGGGAATGGTCTTGGCCATCGTGCGCGGATCAATAGTGGATGCTGCCGCGCGCCCCGCCACCGGCAGCGATCACGTCGCCGTTGATGGCCCGGCTCTTGGGCGAGCACAGAAAGACCACCACATGGGCCACCTCGCTGGCGTCGACCAGGTGGTTGATCGAATTGCCCGCCGCCATCTGAGCCTCCACTTCCGCCAGTGAAACATCTTGCGCCGCTGCACGTGCAGCCACCAGCGGCGCGGTGCGTTCGGTCCGCGTCAGGCCCGGATGAACCACATTGACGTTGATGCCCTGCGGCCCGAGCTCGTCGGCCAGGTTCTTGGTCAGCGCTGCGACCGCGATGTTGCGCATGCTGCCCACCGCGTTGCCGGTCTGGCGCGCCGCCAGGCCGCTGATGTTGACGATGCGGCCCCAGCCCAGGGCCTGCATGCCCGGCGCCACCTCACGCGCGCAGCGCAGGTAGCCCATCACCTTGGTGTCCATCTCGGCGTGGAAGAAGTCGCCGCTGATCTCGGCCAGTTTGGGCGGTCCGGCAAAACCCGCCGGCTCGGCGGCCGCGTTGACCAGGATCTCGATCGGCCCGCCGAGCAGGCGTGCCGCTTCGGTCACGGCCGAGTGCACCTGCTTGTCGCGGGTGGTGTCGGCACTCACGCCGATCACCTTGGCGCCGGTTTCGGCAGCCAGTTCGGCCGCCGCCGCCGCGAGCGCCTGCTCGTTTCGGGCCAGCAGCGCGACGTCGGCACCTTCCAGCGCCAACGCGCGCGCAATGGCCTTGCCGATGCCGCGGCTGCCGCCGGTGATCAGCGCGCGCTTGCCCTTGAGTTCGAGGTCCATGGCCAGCTTTCCGTGCCGAACGGCGATGGCCGATCTTAGTCAATCTACTGGCGGCAACCACGGGCGACCACCAGGTGGGCCCGGCTCAACCGTGCTTGTTGCCCTTGCCTTTGCCCTTGTTCTTGCCGTTGTTTCCCTTTTGCCCATTGCGGTTGTCGTGTTCGCGGTAGTACTGATCGTGGACCCAGGTCTCCTGGACGAAGTACACCGGTTGTCCGCAGGCGTTGTAGCGGCCGCAGTAGGTGCCCCAGCTGGCCTGTTGCACGGTCGGCACGTAGAGGTAGATCGGGCGCTGGTAAACCGCAACCGGTGTGGGCGCATACACGATCGGCTGTGGGTGCACCAGCACCGGCTGCGGGTAGTTGCTGATGTCGATGCGGCCGTATTGCCCGGGCGCATTGATGCCGATCGAGATGCCAACGCTGGTTTCGGCACGCGCCGGCAACACCGCCGCGGCGGCAAGGGTCAGGATGGCAAGTGTCTTCATGTTCGAATTCCTTCGTGTCTGGTTTCACAAAGGAGTTTGTCGCCCCACGCCGGCCGTCAACCATCGGCCGCAGACGCCTGCCCGTGTAGGACAAGCAGCAATGCGCTGGCTCAGCGCGCGCCGAAGACCAGCCCCTTGAACAGGTCCTTGAACTCGCGCGGCTGCGATCGCCAGTACTGCGGCGGCACGGTCACCTGCGCGCCCAGCTTCGCCGCGGCATGCCAGGGCCAGCGCGGGTCGTATAACACCGCGCGCGCCAGCGCGATCGCGTCGGCCTCGCCCGAGGCGATGATCGCCTCGGCCTGCTCGGGCTCGGTGATCAATCCGACGGCGATCGTCGGCAGGCCGACCTCGTCCTTCACGCGATGCGCAAACGGCACCTGGTACCCGGGGCCGAGCTTGATCGCCTGCTGCGCCGAGACGCCGCCACTGGACACATGGATCGCCGCGCAGCCGCGCGCCTTCAGTGCCTGCGACAGCGCCAGCGTGCCGTCGATGTCCCAGCCGCCGGGTACCCAGTCGGTCGCCGAGATGCGCGCCCACACCGGTCTGGCCGGGTCGAAGGCTTCGCGCACCGCGTCGAAGACCTCGAGTGGAAAGCGCATCCGGTTGGCCAGGCTGCCGCCGTACTCGTCTTCGCGCTGGTTCGCGATCGGCGACAGGAACTGATGCATCAGGTAGCCGTGTGCGGCGTGGATCTCGACCCCATCGAGCCCCAGCCGCGCGGCGCGCCGCGCCGCGGCGGCGAACTCGTGGCGCACGCGCTTCAGGCCCTCGCGGTCGAGCGCCGAGGGTGGGTCTTCGGTGGGCAGGTGCGGCAGCGCCGACGGCGCCACCGCCTGCCAGCTCCCGGGCTCGCCGAGCGGGATCTGTTGCCCGCCGTGCCAGGGCGCGCGGCTCGAGGCCTTGCGCCCGGCGTGCGCCAGCTGCATGCCGATCCTGATCGGCGAGTGCGCGCGCATCGCCGCCAGCACCGGGACCAGCGCAGCCTCGTTGGCGTCGGAGTAAAGGCCCAGGCAGTCCGGCGTGATGCGGCCCTGCGCCGACACCGCCGTCGCCTCCAGGATCAGCATCCCGGCGCCCGACAGAGCGAGATGGCCGAGGTGGACCATGTGCCAGTTGCCGGCCGCGCCGTCGCTGGCCGAGTACTGGCACATCGGCGCGATGATGATGCGGTTGTCGATCTGTAGGTTGCCGATGCGCAGCGCTTCGAAGAGTTTGCTCATGCAGTCACTGTAGCCGCGCCTCCACAATCGCCAGATGGACCGCCTCTTCTTCACCCTGGGCAGCCTGAGTGCATTCGTCGCCGTCGCGCTGGGCGCGTTCGGCGCGCACGCGCTGAAGCCGCGCCTCGATGCAGACCTGCTGGCCGTCTTCGAGACCGGCGTGCGCTACCAGATGACCCATGCTCTGGCCCTGCTGGCCGTCGGCTGGGCCTGCACGCGCTGGCCGGGCCCCGCGGTCAATGCGAGCGGCTGGCTGTTCGTGGCCGGTACGCTGCTGTTCTCGGGCAGCCTATATATGGTGAGCCTGACGGACATTCGGTCGCTCGGTGCTATCACGCCGCTGGGCGGTCTGGCCTGGCTGGCCGCATGGCTGTGCCTGGCCTGGAGTGCCTGGCGCACCGAGAACGCGTAGAGCCGACGCCGCCGTTCAGCGGCCGTTCTCGGCGGCCAGCGAGGCGATCGCCGCCTCGACGCCGCCGCGGACGTGCGGCACACGCTGGACCTGCATCGCCGCCTCGACACCGGCCAGGCAACCCAGCACCATCGGCTCGTTGACGTCGCCGAGATGGCCGATGCGGAACACGCGGCCGGCCAGCGGGCCCAGGCCGCCGGCAACTGCCACCTGGAAACGCTCGCGCGCCACGGTGCGCAGCGCTTCGGGATCGATCCCCGGTGAAACCTCGATCGCCGTCACGGAAACCGAGCGCGCCGCCGGCACTTTGGTGAACAGGCGCAGCGCACCGCCTTCGGCCCAAGCGCCGATGGCCGCTTGCACCGCACGCGCCAGGCGTGCATGGCGCGCATGCACGTTGGCCAGGCCCTCGGCCTCGATCAAACCGAGCGCTGCCTCGAGCCCAGCCAGGTGCGCCATTGGCAAGGTGCCACAGAACTTGCGGTATGGGAGCTCGCTGCGCCGACGCGCCCAGTCCCAGTAGAAGCGCGGGCTGATCACGCGCTGTGCAGTAGCCAGCGCGCGCTCGTCGGCGGCCACGAAGGCCAGCCCCGGCTGTACCATCAGGCCCTTCTGCGACGCGCCCATCACCACGTTGACGCCCAGTGCGTCCATCGCAAAGGGCGCCGCCGCCAGCGAGGCCACCACGTCGACGACGTACAGCGCCGGATGCCGAGCCACATCGATCGCGGCCCGGATCGCCGCGATGTCGCTGGTGGTGCCGCTGGCGGTGTCGGTGTGCACCGCGAACACCGCGCTGATCTGGTGCTCCCGGTCGGCACGCAGCGCCGCCTCTACCGCCGCCGGATCGATTGGCTGCCCTTCGACGTAAGGCGTGCGCAGCGCCCGTCCGCCATAGGCTTCGACCTGCTCGGCCCAGCCATCGGAAAAATGTCCGGTGCCTGGCACCAGCACCGCGGTGCCCGGTCCGACCAGGTTGGCGATCACCGCCTCCCAGCCACCGTGGCCGTTGGCGGCATAGAAGAAAACCTCGGCGCGCTCGGTCTGCAGCAGGCGCTTCATCCCCGACTCGCAGGCCTCGATCAACTGCGCCACGCGCGGATCGCCCAGGTCGGTCGGCTGGCGCGACATCGCCGCGATGACCGCGTCGGGCACGTGGGTCGGACCGGGGGAATGCAGGGAGCGGATGCCGGGGATGCGGGGTTTCGGATTCATGTGGCGGTGATGTTAGCGGCCGCCTGCCGGCGGACTCAGAAGGGCACCGGCGAGCGCGTCCATGCGGCGGGCAGGGGTCGCGCGCGGGCGAAGGCCTCCGCGGCGCTGCACCAGCCTTCGCAGACATTGCGACCCGGTCGGCGCCGCAGCCGATTCAGCAGTCCCTTGCAACGGGCATAGAAGCGAAAGAAGCGCAGCACGTGCTCGATCTCGGCGGCGCTCGGGCGGTGTTCGCTGCAGACGAGCTTGTCGTCGACCATGCCGCGATCGCGCAGGATCACCGCGCCCCAGGCCGTCAGGGTCTTGCGCGTGCCCAGCGGCAGGCGCGGTCCGAGCACCAGCGCGTCGAGCAGGTCGCCCTCGAGTCCCAGATGCGTCGGCACCGCGCCGTAGTTATACGGACACGGCAAGGGAGAGATGAAATCGATGCGCCCGCTCGAGCCGCGCTTGAGAAAACTGCCGCGCGGCACTTCGATCACGATTTCGACTTCAACCGGCGCCGACACAGCGGCACTGTCGCTGGGGAATCGGTGGTCGGGCATGGGGCAAGCCTACCCCGGGCCGGACTCCCGGACCCGCAGCGCTTTGCACTACTTTGCGCCGCCGAGACAAAGCAAGGGTCGGCAAGCGCCGCGCTCGGCCCGTTGTCCGGGGAGCGAGCCGACGTGGCCGCATCGGTCATTGGCCGGTGTAAGTGACATCGCAGGTGCTTGCTCGCGCAATGGGTTGCGCGCTGGCCGCCGGCGAATCGAAGAGCGTGACCGTGACGATGAGCGCCGCCGTCGGCGCCAACGGCCACCAGCAGGCCAGCCTGTTCGTCAGCGAAGGCGGCGCGCCTTCGGCGCACGCCGTGCTGTTCACGCTGATCAAGTAGCGCCGCCTGCGTCGAACCCCGGGGGCGCTCGTTCTCAGCCCCCGGGCAGCGCGAATACACGCTGCGCGTCGCAGGCAACAAGCGCCTGCTGCGTCGCGGTGTGCAGGCAGAACGACTCCAGCCCTCCCAACGCAC
>DATDES010000011.1:0-2924 GCA_036522975.1 Burkholderiaceae bacterium
CTGCCGCCACCGAACGTGACGGGCACGCTGCACATGGGGCACGGCTTCAACCACACGATCATGGATGCGCTGACGCGCTACCACCGCATGCGCGGCTTCAACACGCTGTGGCTGCCGGGGACGGACCATGCCGGCATCGCGACGCAAATCGTCGTCGAGCGCCAACTGCAGGAAGAAGGTAAGAACCGGCACGACATCGGGCGCAAGAATTTCGTCGCCCGGGTCTGGGAGTGGAAGCAGGAGAGCGGCAACATCATCACCGGCCAGATGCGGCGCATCGGCGACACGGTGGATTGGGGCCGTGAGTACTTCACGATGGATGCGACGCAGTCGGCCGCCGTCAGCGAGACCTTCGTGCGCCTGTTCGAGGAAGGCCTGATCTACCGCAGCAAGCGCCTGGTGAACTGGGACCCGGTGCTGCGCTCGGCGGTCTCGGACCTCGAGGTCGAGAGCGAAGAAGAAGACGGTTTCCTGTGGCATATCCGTTATCCGCTGGCCGATGGAAGCGGTTCACTGGTCGTCGCCACCACGCGACCGGAGACGATGCTCGGCGACACCGCCGTGATGGTGCATCCCGACGACGAGCGCTACACCGCCTTTGTTGGCAAGCAAGTCACGCTGCCGCTCTGCGATCGCGCGATTCCCGTGATCGCCGACGCCTATGTCGATCGCGAGTTCGGCACCGGTGTGGTCAAGGTGACGCCGGCGCACGACGCCAACGACTACGCCGTGGGGCAACGCCACGGGCTGGCGATGATTGGCGTGCTGGCGCTCGACGCGACGATCAATGACCAGGCGCCCGCCGCCTATCGCGGTCTCGATCGCTTCGTCGCCCGCAAACGTGTGGTGGCCGATCTCGACGCGCTGGGCCTGCTGGTCGAAACCAAGAAGCACAAGCTGACCGTGCCACGCTGCGGGCGGACCGGCCAGGTGATCGAGCCGATGCTGACCGACCAGTGGTACATGGCCATGACCAAGCCCGGCGCCGACGGCGAGTCGCTGGCCGGCCGCGCGATCCGCGCCGTCGAACAAGGCGACGTGCGCTTCGTGCCGCCGCAATGGGTCAACACCTGGAACCAGTGGATGAAGAACATCCAGGACTGGTGCATCTCGCGCCAGCTCTGGTGGGGCCACCAAATTCCGGCCTGGTACGGCAGCGGCGGCGAGCTGTTCGTGGCGCGCAACGAAGAAGAAGCGCGCGCCAAGGCGGCCGCCGCCGGCTACCGCGGCGAACTCAAACGCGACGAAGACGTGCTCGACACCTGGTACTCGGCCTCGCAGTTCCCGTTCTCGACGCTGGGCTGGCCGGACAGGACGGTCGAGCAGGATCTGTTCCTGCCTTCGTCGGTGCTGATCACCGGCTACGACATCATCTTCTTCTGGGTCGCCCGGATGATCATGATGACGCTGCACTTCACCGGCAAGGTGCCGTTCCGCGACGTCTACATCCACGGCCTGGTGCACGACGCGCATGGCCACAAGATGAGCAAGAGCGAGGGCAATGTGCTCGATCCGGTGGACCTGATTCAGGGCGTGGACCTCGAGACCCTGATCAGGAAATCGACCACCGGCCTGCGCAAGCCCGAGACCGCGCCGAAGGTCGCCGCGCGCGTGAAGAAGGAGTTCCCCACCGGCATGCCGGCCTACGGTGCCGACGCGCTGCGCTTCACGATGGCCAGCTATGCGAGCCTCGGGCGCAACATCAATTTCGATACGCAACGCTGCGAGGGTTACCGCAATTTCTGCAACAAGCTCTGGAACGCCACGCGCTTCGTGCTGATGAACTGCGAGGGTCAGGACTGCGGCTTCGCGCCGCATCGCGCCGACGAGTGCGTGCCGGGCGGCTATCTCGACTTCTCGATGGCCGACCGCTGGATCGTCGGCGAATTGCAGCGTGTCGAGGCCGCGGTGGCGCAAGGTTTCGCCGACTACCGGCTCGACAACGTCGCGAATGCGCTGTACAGCTTCGTCTGGGACGAGTACTGCGACTGGTACCTGGAAATCGCGAAGGTCCAGATCGCCACCGGCGATACCGCGGCACAGCGCGCCGCACGGCGCACCCTGATCCGCGTGCTGGAAACGGTGCTGCGCCTGCTCCACCCGCTGACGCCCTTCATCACCGCTGAACTGTGGGAACGTGTCGCGCCGGTGGCCGAACGCAAGGTGGCCGGTACCGACAACAGCATCGTCGCAGCACCCTATCCTGTCGCGCAACCCGAGCGCATCGATACCAGGGCCGACGCCTGGATGGCGCAACTCAAGGCCGTGGTCGGTGCCTGCCGCAATCTGCGCAGCGAGATGACCCTCTCGCCGGCCGAGCGCGTACCGCTGCTGGTACATGGTGAGGCCGGTTTCTTCGACCTGGCGGCACCGGTGCTCAAGGCCCTGGCCAAGCTGTCCGACGTGAGACGTCTGGCCGACGAAACCTCGTTTGCCCAGGCCACCCAGAATGCGCCCGTCGCGGTGCAAGGCGATGCGCGCCTGGCGCTGGAAGTCCAGATCGATGTCGCGGCCGAGCAGGCCCGCCTGGGCAAGGAAATAGCGCGCCTGCAGGGCGAGGTGCTCAAGGCCGAAGCCAAGCTGGGCAATGCGGGCTTCGTCGCGCGCGCGCCCGCGGCGGTGGTGGAGCAGGAACGGCAGCGTCTGGCCGAATTCAGCCAGACGATTCGTCGGCTGGAAGATCAAGCGACGCGTCTGGCGCCGTCGCCTTGAATTCGCCGCGCTGCGGCGCTGTGTTGGCGGACAACAGCTCGTCGATGCGCCGCGCCACGGCCCAGGCGCTGCGAATGCGCGACTCGCGGGTGGTGCCGGCAACGCGGGGCGTGATCTGCAGCGTGTCGATGTCGTGCAAGGGGCGACCGGGGTCCAGCGCACCCGGCTCCATGCTGTCGAACCAGGCCGCCGCCATGCGGCCGGTGGCGAGC
>DATDES010000012.1:0-8630 GCA_036522975.1 Burkholderiaceae bacterium
ACTGGCAATAGCGGCTCGGATAGATGTAGCTCAGCACCTGTGCCGGCAGGCGAGCGACCGGCACCTCGGCGATTTCGCTCGGCGGCGCGAAGTGGTGCATGAGATCAACAGTGGCGCGATACGACAGGTTCAGAGGTCCCGAGACTGCCTGAACGCGCAAGTAGCGATTCAGAGTTGTTGGGTCCGTCTCGACCCGCCAGGGCAGGTTCTGGCTCAAGGTCAGAGATTCATTCAGCACGTATTGACGCTGCGTGTGTGCGGCATGAATGTTGAAGACGAAGTCGCAGCCGGGATCAGAGATCTCGTATGCAAGGTCGAGCGCGATCTCGAGCCTGATCATGGTCGGAGCGAGCGAACGCGACCTGAAACCCTTGATGTCGACTCGTTCATGCCATGGGTGCCTGCATCCGCCCGCAGATATTCATGCTGGTCAGGGTGATGCGTAGGTGACGGTGACGATAAGAGGCATGACGTGAGGCTCATGTAGCTTTCCAACTTGAGTATCCCTGCCCAGGCAAGGTGGAGGGCGCCGCCAGACAAGCGCCCGGCGCAGTACGAGGCTCTGCAATTCCCGGCTCCCCGACTTGGGACCGGACGTCAATCGGGAGGTCGTGCCGACGATGTGTCAGTGGCGTGCCTTGGCCAGCTCGGCAATGAGGTCGTCAACCTGCGCCAAGAACTCCTCTCGGTTGGAGTACGGAGCACGCGTGATCATTGCTGAAGTGCGGGCGGCAAGTTCCATGTCTCCGGCCATGCGAGCCCATCTCCGTATTTCACAGTACGCGAGCAACGCAAGGCGGCCCAGATCAGCACCCCTGCGTGCATAGCGAAGGTCTCCGAGCAGGTCATCGAGGCCAAGCTGTAGGTACTGCGACATGGCGTCCGGTCGCGTTCCTGCGGGCTCAGCAGAAACTGCCCGTAGGGACGGTCCAGCATGGGGTGCGTCAGGTTGCGGCAAGATTTAGCTCATGTGCTGCGCTGCAGCATGCGGCAAATCTACTCGGTAAATGACCAATTGCAAGCACAGTTTGCTGCAGCGCAACACCTCTATGCGCTAGCTGATAGTCCGAGTAGCTCTAGCGCCGATGCTGTGCGCCTCGCCCAGTTGCGCGCGAACCCGCGGCTGCGCACCAACAGCGGCGAGACGTGCTGTGCCGCGGCCTCCGGCACCAGGGCATCGTGCTGCAACCGATGATCGACTTCCCGGTGGGGGCCTTCCGAACTCCGCCTGGCCGCCTTAGCCGGCCCTTCAACCCGCTTCGGGATGCCCCTCACTGGGACAGCGGCGACGTTGGTGCCGACATCACCACTCTGGATTGAGGCCAGCGAACACCTTGACCCTTCCGTCGCGTGGTGAATGGCATCAGTACAAACCCTAGTTTTGTGATACCTTTGCTGCACTGCACAAACCACACCGGCGAGTTGGTCGTGCTCCTCCTACCTCGAGGGCGCCTACATGGTCGTCAGTCAGACTGTCGCAACGATTGGCTCCCGGCGAATCAAACGCTCCCCCTTGGTCTTTGAAGGCGTCCCTCGTCGAATCAACTTGGCGCTGCAAGGCGGTGGCTCTCATGGAGCGTTCACCTGGGGCGTATTGAACCGGCTGCTTGACGCTGATGCGAATGTGTCGCTCGACGGACTGAGCGGAAGTAGCGCGGGCGCCATCAACGCAGTGGTGCTGGCCGATGGATGGCTGAAGGGCGGTGCTGCCGGTGCGCAGGAGGCCCTTGCGGCCTTCTGGTCCGACGCGGGCAAGCTCATGCCTCCGGGCGTGGTTGTGGTCCGGCGCGAGGGCGAGTCGGTCGAACTGTCGCCAACCAGCAAGCTTTTTGCGAGTTGGGCGGGGATGTTCTCGCCCACTCAGATCAATCCGCTCGGACTGCATCCCTTGCGTGATCTGCTTTTGAAGCAAGTCGACTTCGATTCCGTTCGCGCCCAGAGTCCCTTCAAGTTGTTCGTCGCTGCCACCCAGGTCAGCACCGGCAAGCTGCGCATCTTCCGCGAGCATGAAATGACGGTCGACATGCTGATGGCTTCGACCTGCCTTCCCAGGATCCATCATCCGGTTGACATCCAGGGTGAAGCCTACTGGGACGGCGGTTACTCAGCCAATCCCGCGGTGTTCCCGCTTTTCTACGACTGCGACACGAGCGATGTGCTCTTGGTGTTGCTGAGCCCACTTCGGCGCGACGACGCTCCCCGGAGTGTCAAGGAAATTGACGATCGCATCACAGAGATGGCCTTCAACGCCACCCTGATGCGTGAGATGCAATCCCTTGCGCGAGCGGCCGAGTTTTCAGAGAGGCTTGCGGGCGCACCCGGGACGCTCGATTCGAAACTGCGCGCGCTGCGTGTGCACATGATCGACGTCAGCGACCTCTCGATACTGGAGGGCACTGACAGCAAGGCGCTGGCGCACGCGCCATTTCTGGCGAGGCTCCACGACCTGGGCCGTGAGCGCGCAGACGCTTGGCTTGAGAAGCAGGCCCATGATGTCGGGCAGCGTTCTTCCGTCGATATGCGAAGCTGGTTCGTTTAGCGTGATTCGGCCCCGGGTAGTCGGGTTGGGCCTTTCCGTCGGTGAGGCGAACCAAGGCGACGTTGATCTGTCGGAAGCCGTTCGCTGACGGCGGGTTACGAGCAGCCTCGTCGGCGCGCAGCGCCTGCGCATAGGACGCCTTCGCGCAAGCGATCCACCTCAATCTTCGTAACGCCGTGGGAGCCGCACGCGAAGCGTAGTTCCGGCCTCGACCGTCGATTCGACTTCCACGCTGGCGTCCAGCAAGTCGCAAAGCCGCTTGACAATTGACAGCCCGATACCCTCGCCCGTTTCCTGATGCACCGGACGGGCGTCGTGTCGCGTCCAGTCAATGCCGGTGACGTCGCCGTCCATGTGGGTGACATTGCCCGTTTTGGCATCGCTAGCCACCTGGGCTGCCTGGTCCGTTGCTGTTTCCAACGCACCGGCCAATTGGGAGCCCGGCCCTGCGTGAAATCCGGGACCGGTGTCCTCGACCTCAAAGAACCAGCGCTCTGCATCGGCTCCGACGCCCGCCCCGCAAGTCACGGTAACGCCGCCTTGGCGTGTGTACTTGATGGCATTGAGTACCAGGTTCTGCGCGATGCGCCGAGTCTTTACGGGATCACCCTGCACTGCCAGGGTCGGTGAACCATTGAACTTGAGGAACAGATTTCGTTCCTGAGCTTGCGCCTGCAAACCCTCGCACACGTCCCGCAGGAGGACAGCCGCATCCATCTGCTTGACGCTGCGGTGCTCTTGACCGGCTTGCAGCCGAGCGAGGCCGGTCACATCGTCCAGCAGGTGGCGCAGCGACCTCACGTTGCGATCGAGCATGCGCAAGAAGTCGGCGCGCATCGCGTCCGACGCCTTTACCGATGTGAGACCCGCGGTGACATTGACGACGACACCCAGGTTCCCCCGCAGGTCGTGCGCTGCTTGCTGCCAAAGTTGGGCCCGTTGCTGTTCGAGTTCCCGCAGGGCCGCCATGGCGTGCTCCAGATCCTGGATGTGGCTGCTGGCCTCGATCTGTTGCAGGCGGAAAAACTGAGATGTGCTTGCCCCAATGGCGGCCTCATGCTGTTGCGCCCAGATTCGTCGCGCGGCGGCCATCGCGCCGTGTGCGAGTGCAGGGTTTGCTGCGGAGTAGCTGTCGAGCTCGACGACGACGCATTCGTTGAGCCGTCCCAACTCGCGCGTTACCTCCCCCAGATCAAAGCCTTGCTGCCATCGATGAAGACCGTGAGCCGCGGCATCATCCCGCTGGACATCTTCGCCCTTCGCCACCTTGTCGGCGCGATCTGCGGCAAGTCTTCGCTCAAAGTCGACCAGGAGCGCAGGAATGTGGTCGTGCAGCTGTGCACGAGGAAGCGACGCCCCCGTAGTCAACGTCGTGTCAGAGGTTACTGAAGTGCGCCACGCGTGAAGGATCGCGCTACGCCGTCGAGACATATGCGCGGCCAATTCAGCAAGTTGATCATTGTGGTCTGACATGGACAGAAAACCTGGGCTCGAGGGATTGGCCTCTTGGATTCTCGTTGAACCACGCGGGAACTCGCTCCGCTGGCGCCACAACGATCCTATTCCGGCAGTCGCCGCCAGTCACTCCCGGATTGCACGACGGCATCGAACTAGTGGACGCTGCGCTTTCTTGTGGGCTGGGGCGCGGCGAAGGCCTCAGCGTGGTCGAGAACATCAATGCCACCTGTCAAGCCGGCGCGTGCGATTCCAGACGGCTTCGGCGCATTGAAAAGTGCTCCCGTAGACATAGAGTGCGCTGGCCAGCGCGGCTACCAAGATGCCGGGTCTAGCCGGTAGCATCGCTTGAGTTGCTCGTACAGCTCGGGCCGCTCGGCGCCCAGCGCGACCGCCCTCTCGAAGAAGAGCTCGGTGACGACGGCGAAGAACTCGGCCGGGCTGGTGGCCGCATAGGGCTCGATGAGGCTGGGCTCCGCACGGCCCAGGCGGGCACGCAAGGCGACGAACTCCTGGTTCATCACTCGCGCCCAGGCACTCTGAGGGGCGCCGCGACCCACATATGGCGCGCCGTTGGCGGCACCGGTATCCTGATCGAGTTGATGCGCAAACTCGTGCATGACCACATTGGCACCGTCGTGCGGATGGGCCGCTCCGTCTCGCACCGCGTCCCAGGCCACGATCACCTGCCCGCGCTGCCAGCTCTGGCCGGCCAGCACCTCGTGCGCCTCGTGCACCACGCCGCCGGCAGCTGCCTCGCTGCGCGGTGCGACGAAGTGGCCGGGATAGACCAGCACTTCGCGCAAGTTGCCGAACGAACCGCCGCGTCCCAGCAGCAGGAAAGCGGCTTGCGCAGCGATCGTGACGCGCATCTCATCGCTGACCTGAAGCCCTGCGCAGCCGATGAAGGGCACCTCCGCCAGCAGCACCTGGATGTGCTTCTTCATGCGCAGTTGGTGGGCAGCAGGCAATTCGCGCGCAAGCGGTACACGGCGGCGCACGATGTCGCGCCAAGCGGCGGGGAACGGCCGGCGAGCGATGCGCTGCCGGCGCCAGAGCCGCATCAACGTCGGGCCGGCCAGCGCTGCGCCGGTCACCCCGATGGCGACGATGAAAAATCCGAGGGCGAACAGAACACTCACCGACCTCATGTGGGCGGGTCCGCGCCTGATTTCAAGCCTCGGTTGTTGCGGCTAAGCGCGAACGTGCAACTCGGCTGGGTGGCCGACGTCGGGCCCAGGGGCCGCTCAGTTTTGTCCCGACCTCAGCCGACCTTTCCATTCAGTCTTTGCCAGTGATCTTTTCGGCACTATCAACTACCGCATCGGCTGCGTTGTTGGCTATTGTCTTGATGAGTGGCACGCGTCTAAGGCATCGCGGTGACGCGCCAAACAGCGTTGCCCACATCATCGGCCACGAGCAGCGCGCCGCGACGGTCCAAGGCGAGCCCGACGGGGCGACCGCGCGCATTGCCTTCGCTGTCTACGAATCCGGTCAGCAAGTCTTGCATGGGGCCATTGGGACGGCCTGCGCTGAATGGCACGAAGGCAACCTTGTAGCCGGCCATCGGCTTGCGGTTCCACGAACCGTGCAGGCCGACGAACATGCCGCCGCGAAACGGATCGGGCAGCGTCGTGCCTTCGGCGAGGGCCAGGCCCAGCGGTGCAACGTGTGAGCCCAGCGCGTAGTCAGGCTTGATCGCCTTCGCGACGAGGTCGGGCCGCGGCGGCTGCACGCGTTCGTCGACATGCTGACCAAAGTAGCTGTACGGCCAGCCATAGAAACCACCGTCCTTCACAGAGGTCAGGTAGTCGGGCACCAGATCATTGCCCAACTCATCGCGTTCGTTGACCACTGTCCATAGTGCGCCGGTCTGGGCATCCCAGGCCATGCCGTTGGGATTGCGCAGGCCGGTTGCGAATAAGCGCTTCTGGCCGGTCTGAATGTCGATCTCCCAGATCGCGGCGCGTCCGTCTTCGGCGTCCATGCCGTTTTCGCCGATGTTGCTGTTCGAGCCGACGGTCGCATACAACTTGCGCCCGTCGCGGCTGGCGATGATGTTCTTGGTCCAATGATGGTTGATCGGCCCGCCGGGCAGGCTGGTCAGCGCCGTGCCGGCCTGGCTGATCGCGGTGGCGCCCTCTGTGTATGGGAAGCGCAGCACCTCTTCGGCGCTGGCCACATAGAGGTCCTGCCCGATGAGCACCATGCCGAACGGCGATTTCACCTTGTCGATGAAGACGTTGCGCAGTTCTGCGACACCGTCACTGTCGGCGTCACGTAGCAGCGTGATGCGATCCGGACTGGGAACGCCGGCGCCGGCCTTGGCCATGGTGCGGGCCATGAACCAGCCACGAATGCCGCCGCCCGGCGCGCCGTCGCCCTTGGGCGGCTTGTTCGACTCGGCCACCAGCACGTCTCCGTTGGGCAGCACCAGCAACCAGCGGGGATGTGACAGTCCGGTCGCGAAGGCCGAGGCGCGGGTGCCGGCCGCCGTCGTCGGCGTCGTCCCCTGCGGCCAGCCGGTGGCTGGCGCAATCTGCACCGTCGGCAGCAGCGACCTTTTTGGCGCTGGCAGCGTCGGGTTAGGGCCGGTGCTTGCCTCGTTGGACTGTAGAGGGGGCTCGCTGCAGGCGGCGAGAAGAGTGGCCGTGGCCAGTGCGATGAGGTGGGCGGCGTTCACGGCTGATTCCTGTGCCCCACTGTGCCCAAGCGCGCGCATCGGCGCTGCGAGCCGGCATGCCGCTTGTTTGTCGGCCTTATCCGACATGCCGTTGCGCCCTCGGCCGCTTAGAAGGCTTAGCGCAGCGTCGCTAGGTACGCGGCGATATCACGCGCGTCGTTCTCGCCGACCTGCATGTTGGGCATCGCGGTGTGCGGATCCACGCTCTTCGGGTCGCGCAGCCAGCGCTGCATCGTCTCGGAAGTGTTCGGCAGGCTGCCGGCGATGAGGCCGCGGCCGGCCATACCGGCCAACGGGGGACCCACGTGCACGTCCGACCCGGTGACGCCGGGGATGCGATGGCAGGCGTTGCAGGCGTATTGCGTCAGCGCGACGCGGCCGCGCTCAGCGTCGGCGGGGCGCGCCTCAGCGGATGCCGGCGCTTCGCAATGGCCAGGGAGTTGCGGCCCGGCGAGCGAGGCAAACTGCGCCGGCGTCAGCCTTGGCAACTTCTCCATGAAGGCGACCAGTGCCCACAAGTCGTCGTCGCTCAGGCGATGCTGCCAGGCCGGCATGCCGCTCATCTTGATGCCGTTTCGGGTGATCCAGTACAACTCGGCGCTGCGCCAGCGCGCTGCGGAATCGACCAGCGGACCTGGCAGCGGCTGCATACTGCGGCCGATCTCACCCTGCGCTACACCGGGGCCGCCATGGCACTGCAGACACTTGTCTCGGAAACACAGGCCGCCACGCTCGACACGGTCGGAGCCGTCGAGCGCCGGCACCGCGACCGACTCGGCGCGCCGCCTCACCGAGCGGTGCATCGTCAGCTCGAGCAGTGAATACACCGGCTGGGTGTGCTGCACGTTGGCCGAGATGTCGTAGGCGCCGCTGGCTATGAAAACCACCCCGCCTGCTACACCCGCGACTAGCAGTACCAGACAGGTGAGCAGCGCGGCCTTCATCGCGCTGCTCGCCGGCTGCATGCAACAGGCTCCCGCGGTCGAACGCGGTCGGCTGCTGGTCGAGAAGTACCACTGTGGCAGTTGCCATACGGTGCCGGGCGTGCCGGCCGCGCGTGGCACGCTGGCAGTCCCGCTGGCCGGCTTTGGCCGGCGCAGCTACATCGCTGGGCGCGTGCCCAACGAGCCGGCGCACCTGGCGCGCTGGATCGCCGAGCCGGCGGCCATCGTGCCCGGCACCACGATGCCGGACATGGGCGTTTCTGCTGTCGACGCCCGCGACATCGCGGCCTACTTGGGGCAGCTCCGATGAACGGATCGATGGGCGGTGTGCTGCAACCGGCCGGGCCGGTGGCCGACGGCGTGGCCGGGCTGGGCTGGCTGCTGATTGGCGGGGCGGCGCTGGTGTTCGTCATTGTGATGGTCCTTCTGGCCTGGGCCCTGTCAAAGCACCGTCCGGCACCCGACGATCGACAACTGGTGCGCCGGTGGATTCTCGGCGGAGGCTTCGCGTTCCCCATCGCCGTGCTGGCCGCGCTGCTGGTGCACGCGACGCGGCAGACCAGCACGCTCACCTTGCCCGGTGCGCCGGGTCGCGACGTGATCACGGTCGTCGCCAAGAGCTGGTGGTGGGAGGTGCGCTACCGCGACCCGGCGAGCGACCAGGACGTGGTGTTGGCCAATGAGATCCACCTTCCGATCGGCCGGCCGGTGACACTCGGCCTGACCAGTGACGACGTGATCCACAGCCTGTGGGTTCCTGCGCTGGCCGGAAAGATTGACATGCTGCCGGGGCGCGTGCACCAGCTGCGCCTGCAGGCCGACCGGGCTGGCGTCTACCGGGGCCAGTGTGCTGAGTTCTGCGGCACGCAGCACGCACGCATGGCGTTGCACGTGGTGGCGCACGAGCCTGCCGACTACGAGCGCTGGCTCGCGGCGCAGGCGTTGCCTGCCACTGCGCCAACCGACCCGCAGGCCACACGCGGGCTGCAGGTCTACCACGAACAGCGCT
>DATDES010000013.1:0-3951 GCA_036522975.1 Burkholderiaceae bacterium
GCGAGGGGATCCAGGTCTTCGGCGGCAACGGTTACATCAACGAGTACCCGCTCGGGCGGCTCTGGCGCGACGCCAAGCTGTACGAGATCGGCGCCGGGACGTCGGAGATCCGCCGGATGTTGATCGGGCGCGAGCTGTTTGCCGAGACGATGTAGCGGCCGTCACGCCAGCAGGCCCTTCCTCATCCGCGTGTAGTCGGCGGAGTATTCCCGCGCCAATGCCGTCTTCTGCCTGCTGCCGAGGATCTTTCCCGAGACCTGGAAGAACTTGCTTTCTTCTTCCTTCAGGTGGTGGCGCACCTTCTTGCTCAAGGCTTTGGCATGTTCCTGCCAGGCGTCGCCCTTGGGGTCGGCCTTCTGGACCTTCTCGACGCACTCTTCGATCTCGTGGTGCTCCGCCAGCGCGTGGCGCGAACTCTTGAGGCCGCGGTCGTCCATCAGGATGACGGCATAGAGGAAGCGCTCCTCAGCCGCCGCGTGGGCCTCGAGCTCGACGCGCAGCGCATACAAGGCATCGCGCCGCGCGTGGCCGTCCGCCGCCTTCGCGCGCAAGAGGCGCGTGCACAGCGCGCGCTGCAATTCGTGGCTCTCACGCAGGGCTTGATAGATCTCGATGGCCATGGGGTCTCCTTTTGCGGGCGCATTGTGCGCTTGCCTACACTAGCGGCATGACGACCGAACTCGACGAACTGTTCGAAAGCAACCGGGCTTGGGCTGCAGCGACCAAGGCACGAGAGCCTGGTTTCTTCACCCGCCTGGCCCAGCAGCAGAGCCCGAAGTACATGTGGATCGGCTGCGCCGACAGCCGCGTGCCGGCGAACGAGATCACCGGCCTCGACCCGGGCGAGGTCTTCGTTCACCGCAACGTGGCCAACGTGGTGGTGCACTCCGACCTCAACGCGCTGTCGACGATCCAGTTCGCTGTCGAGCACCTGAAGGTCAAGCACATCATCGTCGTCGGCCACTACGGCTGCGCCGGGGTGCGCGCGGCGATGCGCGGCATCCGCGTCGGCCTCGCCGACAACTGGCTGCGCCATGTGCAGGACGTGCGTCTGCGCCACCGCAAGCGCCTGGATCACCTGCCCGAAGCCGAACAGGAAGACATCCTGTGCGAGATGAACGTGATCGAGCAGGTCGGCAACGTGGCCCTGTCGACCGTGCTGCAGGATGCCTGGGCCCGCGGGCAGGCGGTCGACGTGCACGGCTGGGTCTACGGCCTGCGCGACGGCCTGCTGAAGAACCTGCACGTGACGATGGACCGGCCGGAAACAGTGGTCGAGGTGTTTGCCGCGGCGCTCAAACGATACCCACGTGCCGACAGCGTGGGCACGGACAACCCGGACAACGATGCCGACGACGACGACGACGCCGACACCGCGTTCGGCCCGGGGCGCTTTGACTGGCGCGTGCGATGTTCCCGCAGCGACTGACCGACAGCCGCGCGTTCGACATCGCGCAGGCCCTGCTCGAGGGCTTCAACCGCCACTACCGGCTCTTCCGCGAGACCAGCGCCGCTGCCAAGCGTCGCTTCGAACGTGCCGACTGGCACGGCCAGCAGCAGGCGCAGGCGCAACGCATCGAGTTCTACGACCTGCGTGTGAACGAGGCGGTGGAGCGCCTGCGCCGCGAGTTCAATGTCGACACGCTGTCGGGTGACACCTGGCAGCAGGCCAAGCTGCATTACATCGGCCTGCTCACCAACCACCACCAGCCCGAACTCGCCGAGACCTTCTTCAATTCGGTCACGACCAAGCTGCTCCACCGCAGCTACTTCCGCAACGACTTCATCTTCGTGCGCCCGGCGGTGAGCACCGAGTACATCGAAAACGACGAACCGGCGTCGATGCCGACCTACCGTGCCTATTACCCGAGCAAGGACACGCTGCACGAGACCTGGCTGCGCATCCTGAAGCACTTCCAGCTCGGCGTCGAATTCGAGGACCTCGAGCGCGACGTCGAACACGTGCAGGGCGCGATGCTGGCCGAGCTCGGTGGATTTCGCCCGCGCGCCAACTTCCAGATCCAGGTGCTGTCCGGTTTGTTCTACCGCAACAAGGGCGCCTACCTCGTGGGCAAGATCATCAACGGCTTCACCGAGACGCCGTTTGCGCTGCCGATCCTGCACAGCGCCGGCAAGCTGATCATCGACACCGCACTCTTCGGCGAGGACGACTTGCTGCTCGTCTTCAGCTACGCACGCGCTTATTTCATGGTCGACATGGAGATCCCGTCGGCCTACGTGCAGTTCCTGTGCAGCCTGATGCCCAGCAAGCCGCGCGCCGAGGTCTACAACTCGCTCGGCCTGCAGAAACACGGCAAGAACCTGTTCTACCGCGATTTCATGGCGCACCAGCGCCACTCGTCGGACCGCTTCCGCATCGCGCCGGGCATCAAGGGCATGGTCATGCTCGTCTTCGACCTGCCCTCGTTTCCCTACGTCTTCAAGGTCATCAAGGACTTCTACCCGCCGCAGAAGGACACCACGCGCGAGAAGATCATGGGCAAGTACCTGCTCGTGAAGCAGCACGACCGTGTCGGCCGCATGGCCGACACGCTGGAGTACAGCAACGTGGCTTTCCCGCGCCAGCGTTTCGAGGACGAACTGGTGGCCGAGCTGAAGCACTTCTGCCCCAGCCTGGTGGAGGTGGACGGCGACATGCTGATGCTGCGCCACCTCTACATCGAGCGCCGCATGATCCCGCTCAACATCTACCTGCAGGACGCGCGGCCCGGGCAGGTGGAACTCGCCGTGATCGAGTACGGCAACGCGATCAAGGACCTGGTGGCGGCCAACATCTTCCCCGGCGACATGCTGTGGAAGAACTTCGGCGTCACGCGCCACGGCAAGATCGTGTTCTACGACTACGACGAGATCGAGTACCTGACCGAGTGCAACTTCCGCCGCGTGCCCGAAGCGCGCAACGAGGAAGAGGAGATGTCGGGTGAGGTGTGGTACACCGTCGGCCCGAAGGATGTCTTCCCCGAGACCTTCGCCCCTTTCCTGCTCGGCAATCCGCAGGTGCGCGAGGTCTTCATGCGCCACCACGGCGAGCTGCTCGACGCGACTTTCTGGCAAGGCCACAAGGAGCGCATCCGCGCCGGCCACGTGCACGACGTGTTCCCCTACGATGCCGGCAAGCGCTTCGCGCGACGGCGCGCCGCGGTTGCAGAATGAAGGTCCACTGAAGGAGGCTCCGCCATGAACGACCCGATCGTCATCGTCTCTGCCGCGCGCACGCCGATCGGCGGCCTGCTCGGCGACTTCGCCTCGCTCGCTGCCTGGGAACTCGGCGCCGTCGCGATCCGCGCCGCGGTCGAACGCGCCGGCCTGCCCGGCGACAGCATCGACGAGGTCTTGATGGGCAACTGCCTGATGGCCGGCCAGGGCCAGGCGCCGGCGCGCCAGGCGATGCGCCGGGCCGGCGTGCCCGATTCGGCCGGCGCGGTCACGTTGAGCAAGATGTGCGGCTCGGGCATGCGCGCGATGATGTTCGCGCACGACATGCTCGCCGCGGGCAGCGCCAGTGCGGTCGTGGCCGGCGGCATGGAAAGCATGAGCAACGCGCCGCACCTGCTATTTGCGCGCAAGGGCGTGCGTTACGGCGCGGCCCAGCTCTTCGACCACATGGCCATGGACGGGCTGGAAGACGCCTACGAACGCGGCAAGGCGATGGGTGTGTTCGCCGAAGCCTGCGTCGACAAGTACCGATTCACCCGCGAGGCGCAGGACGAATTCGCGATCGGTTCGACCACCCGCGCCAAGGCGGCGAACGAAGACGGCAGCTTCGACTGGGAGATGGCGCCGGTGGCCGTGAAAGGCAAAGCCGGCGATGTCTTGATCAAGGCCGACGAGCAGCCCTTCAAGGCCAAGCTCGACAAGATCCCGGGCCTGAAACCGGCGTTCAAGAAGGACGGCACGATCACCGCAGCCAATGCATCGAGCATCTCCGAC
>DATDES010000014.1:0-2786 GCA_036522975.1 Burkholderiaceae bacterium
ATTGGCGATGCCGCCGATGCCACGGCCGCGCAAAACCGCATGCAGGACTGCGTCGAGACTTGGCGTGGCCCACTACAGCGTGACGCGGCGCTGCGCTCGGCGCTGCTCGCCCACGCCGAGGTGCCAGACCGCTACGCAACCTGGCAGCGCACCGTTGGCCTGTACCCGATCGTGCGCTGGCCATTCCATGCCGGCGTGCAGGCCTGGGAGCGCGAACACGCTTTGCAGGTCGCGCGTTGGGCGGCCTCGCCGCCACCGACGCAGCGCTATGTGCCCGCCACCGGCCCGGCCATCGACATCGCCGGCCTGTGGCGCCAGCGCCCGCGCGATGCGCTCGGATTGCCGCAGTTCACGGCCGCTGAGACGGCCGCGCTGCTGGCCGCCTACGCACCGGCATTCGAGATCGAGACGCTTGGCGAATACGACCGCTTCGGCACGCTGGCCTGGGGCGTCTCGATCGCACCGGCCGTGGATACCCGCTCGCCGGTGGTCTACCAGCGTGTGGCCTTCATGCGTTACCGCGATCAGTTGATGCTCCAACTGGTCTACAGCCTGTGGTTTCCCGAACGGCCGCCGCGCAGCCGCTTCGACCTGCTCGCCGGCGCACTCGACGCCGTGGTGCTGCGCATCACGCTGGCGCCCGACGATGGCCGGCCTTTGTTGGTCGACACCGTCCACGGCTGCGGCTGCTATCACCTGTTCATGCCGACCGGCGAAGTTCGGCTGCGCGACAACCCGCCCACTGACATCGAATGGGCTTATGCGCCGATGACGCTGCCCGCGTTGCGGGCCGGCGAGCGCGTCGTCGTGCGCATCAACTCCGCCTCGCACGACGTCGTTGGCAGCGCACGCGACGATGGCGCAACCGGCAAGCCCTACGGCATGCGCGACGAGAACCAGTTGCGCCACTTGACCGCGCCGCAGGGAGATAGCCGCAGCGTGTACGGACCCGATGCCCTGGTGGCCGGCAGCGAGCGCCCCGAGCGCTTCCTGTACTGGCCGATGGGCATCGCCAGCGCCGGCGCGATGCGCCAGTGGGGCCATCACGCGACGGCCTTCGTCGGCCGGCGCCACTTCGACGATGCCGACCTGATCGAGAAGCGCTTCGTGATCCCGGCCCTGGAATGAAGCAAGCCGGCTGACGCCGGCTCGTCCTTCAGCATGAGCGGCTACCCCGCTCAGCCCATATGCATCCCGCCGTTGCAGCTGAAGTCGGCGCCGGTCGAAAAGCCCGAATCCTCGCTGGCCAGCCAGGCGACGATCGAGCCGATCTCCTGCGGGGTGCCCAGGCGCCTGACCGGGATCGTGGCGACGATCTTTTCCAGGATCTCGGGCTTGATCGCGCGGACCATGTCGGTGCCGATGTAGCCCGGGCTGACGGTGTTGACCGTCACGCCCTTGCTCGCCACCTCCTGCGCCAGCGCCATGGTGAAGCCGTGCATCCCGGCCTTGGCGGCCGAGTAGTTGGTCTGCCCGGCTTGGCCCTTTTCGCCGTTGACCGAACTGATCTGGATGATCCGGCCCCAGCCCTTGTCGACCATGCCCGGCACCACCTGCTTGGTGACGTTGAACATCGAGTTCAGGTTGGTATCGATGACGGCCTTCCAGTCCTCGGGCGTCATCTTCAGGAACATGCGGTCCTTGGTGATGCCGGCGTTGTTGACCAGCACGTCGATCGGGCCGTGCTCGGCAGTCGCCTTGGTGAAGGCCTCGACCGTCGATTGCCAGTCGGCGACGTTGCCGACCGAGGCATAGAAGGCGTAGCCCTGCTCCTTCTGCTCGGACAGCCATTTCGCGAAGTCGCGGCTCGGGCCGCAGCCGGCGATGACCTTGAAACCTTCCTTGTGCAGCCGCTGGCAGATGGCGGTGCCGATGCCGCCCATGCCACCGGTGACGTATGCGACTTTCTGGGCCATGGTGTGCTCCTTGGTTGTGTAGCGATGACTTTAGCGCTCGACGGTCAGCGCGACACCCATGCCTCCCCCAATACACAGTGAGGCAATACCCTTCTTCGCATTGCGCCGCTGCATCTCGTGCAACAGCGTGACCAGGATGCGGCAGCCCGAGGCGCCGATCGGATGGCCGATCGCGATCGCGCCGCCGTTGACGTTGACCTTGCTGGTGTCCCAGCCCATCTGCTGGTGCACGGCGCAGGCCTGCGCCGCGAAGGCTTCGTTGATCTCGAGCAGGTCGAGGTCGGCCGCTTTCCATCCGGCGCGCTCGAGCGCCCGGCGGGACGCCGGCACCGGGCCCATGCCCATCGTCGCAGGATCGAGGCCGGCCGACGCATAACTCGCAATGCGCGCCAGGGGCGTCAGCCCCAGGCGCTCGGCGGTCTTTGCGCTCATCACGACCACGCCGGCGGCGCCGTCGTTCAGGCCCGAGGCATTGCCGGCCGTCACGCTGCCGGCCTTGTCGAAGGCCGGGCGCAGGCCCGCGAGCACGTCGGCGGTGGTCTTGCGGTTGATGAACTCGTCGGCGGCGAAGACGACTGGGTCGCCCTTCTTCTGGGCGATCGAGAACGGCACGATCTCGTCCTTGAACCTGCCGGCGTCCTGCGCGGCCGCGGCTTTCTGCTGCGAGGCCAGCGCCAGGGCGTCCTGCGCCTCGCGGCTCACCTTGTATTCCTTGGCCACGTTCTCGGCGGTGATGCCCATGTGGTACTGGTTGTAGACGTCCCACAGGCCGTCGACGATCATCGTGTCGACCATCTTCCAGTCGCCCATGCGCTGGCCGTCGCGCGAGCCGTTCAGCACGTGCGGGGACATGCTCATGCTCTCCTGGCC
>DATDES010000015.1:0-8034 GCA_036522975.1 Burkholderiaceae bacterium
ATCAACCATGGGGCGGTCAGCAGGATCGCACGGCCGAGCGCGTTCGCGGCACCGGCTCGACGCGACAGCCAGAGGCCGAAATCGTCGAGCTTGACGATCCCGGCGACGAGGCCGTAAACGCCGACGGTCATGAGAAGGCCGATGCTGACCAGCACGGCGACCTGGGTCGTGAACGGCGCGCTGGCCACCGCGCCGAGGGTGATGGCAATGATCTCGGCCGAGAGCACGAAGTCGGTGCGAACGGCGCCCTTGATCTTGGCCGCCTCGAGCGCAGCGATGTCGGCGCTCGGGTCGACCAGGGCTTGTGTCAACTCGGCATGGCGGGCCTCGTCCTCGCCGCGCGGGACCAGGTATTTGTGCGCCAGCTTTTCGAAGCCCTCGTAGCACAGGAACAACCCGCCGACCATCAGCAGCGGCGTCACGGCCCACGGTGCCAGCGCGCTGATGGCCAGCGCCGCAGGCACCAGGATCGCCTTGTTGACCAGCGACCCCTTGGCCACCGCCCAGACCACAGGCAACTCCCGCTCGGCGCGCACCCCTGTGACCTGCTGGGCATTGAGCGCGAGGTCGTCGCCCAGAACGCCGGCGGTCTTCCTGGTCGCGACCTTGGTCAGCGCGGCCACGTCGTCGAGCACGGTGGCGATGTCATCGATCAGGGCAAGCAGGTTGCTGACAGCCATGGCGCAAGGGGTCGCTGGTAACGAGGCCGCTGCAGCTTAGCAGCGGGGCCTGCAGGTCCGCCGGCAACACTTGCTTACGGGGGTTCGGTCAGCCGCTTGCGCAGGATTCGACACTTCCCGCCATCGCGTGCAGCCGCCCGCTTGACCCGCCCTCCCGGCCGGCCCTAGCCTCGCCGAAAAGCGATCAACAGCCTTTGCGCCTCGCGGCGCCCATCCGCCATGAACCTGTTCGAATCGACCTCCGCCGTCGCCCTGTTCGGGGCCGTCGTCCTGCTGCTGTCGGCCTTCTGGCTAAGGCGCCGGTACGCTGCGCCGCAGGCGGTCACGCCCGACGAGGCGCTGGACACCGTTCAGGCTTGGCCGCCACAGGCCGTCAGGGTGATGACGCTCGGCGAGCGTCAGGCCTTTGAAATCCTGCGCCGCGCCATGCCCGGCCACGTGGTCCTGGCCCAGGTGCCGCTGTCACGCTTTATCAGCGTGCCGACCCGCTTCCCCTATTCACAGTGGCTGCAGCGCGCGGGGCGCCTGGGCGTCGATCTGCTGGTCTGCGACTTCAGTTCGCGGGCCGTGGCGGCCGTCGAAGTGCGCACCGCCGATGAGTCGGCGCGCAGCGCCAAGCGACACCAGCGCCTGGTCGAGGTTCTGCGTGCCGCCGGCGTGACCGTGCACGAGTGGAACGAGGACGACCTGCCCAGCGTGGCCGAGGCGCGCGAGTACTTCTTCCCGAAAACCAGCGCGGCAGATGAGCAGGCGGCTGTCACGCCGGGCGGGCGGACGCTGATTCCGGTGGCCGAGATCCAGGAACTGCTGGCCGACGGCGACGCCACCGACTACGGCCAGCTCGAGCCCGTGCCGTCGGGCTTCTTCGAGGACGAAGACCCGCGACTGACGCGCCGCGCGGCCTGAAGCCGTCTGGTCAGCCGCGGAACCCCGCGGCGTCGGCGCGATCCATGCGGGGTCTGGCATCCGCGCGGATGTTGTAAGGTCAGTCCCGCCGAAGCGACAGATGCGCTCCGGCGATGCACGCCTCTCGAAGGAATCGATCATGACCCGTCGTCAATGGCTCGGCCTGTTGACCAGCCTCGGATTCGGCAGCGCCGCGAGCCGCGCCACCGCCCAGGCCCCCGCCAAACCGGCCGCACCGCGCATCGAACCGCTCCTGCTCACCGATGCGCAATGGCGCCAGCGCCTGACGCCGGCGCAATACAACGTGCTGCGCGAAGAGGGGACGGAACGCGCCGGCACCAGCCCGCTGAACGACGAAAAGCGCAAGGGCAGCTACCACTGTGCCGGCTGTGACCTGGCGCTGTTTTCGAGCAGCATGAAGTTCGACAGCGGGACCGGCTGGCCGAGCTTCTTCACCACCCTGCCCGGCGCGGTCCAGACCAAACGCGACTTCCATCTCGTGCTACCGCGCACCGAATACCACTGCGCGCGCTGCGGCGGCCACCACGGCCACGTCTTCGACGACGGACCCAAGCCCACCGGGCTGCGCTACTGCAACAACGGGGTGGCCCTGAAGTTCGTCGCGGAGGCGGCATGACGCTCGCCCAACGCTGGACGGCGGGCACCTTGCTCACCATCGTCATCGGCATCGCCACCGCGCTCGGTATGGGCGGTTCGCACGCGCAAAGCAGCACGGTCACTGCACCGGCGCCGACGGGAATGGCCAAGGCCATCTTTGCCGGTGGCTGCTTCTGGTGCGTCGAATCCGACTTCGACAAGGTGCCCGGTGTCGTCAGCACGACCTCGGGCTACATCGGCGGCAAGCTTGCGAATCCGAGTTATGAACAGGTCTCGGCCAAGCTCACCGGCCACGCCGAAGCGGTCGAGATCGTCTTCGACCCCAAGCGAGTGAGCTACGAGCAATTGCTCGAATACTTCTGGCGCACCATCGATCCGACGACCAAGGACAGCCAGTTCTGCGATACGGGCTCGCCCTACCGCACGGCCATCTTTGCCCTGGATGGGCAGCAGTTGGCGGCGGCCCGGGCCTCCTTGGCCGCCCTGGAGAAGAGCAAGCCCTTCAAGGAGCCGGTCGTCACCGAGTTCGCGCTGGCCGGGCCGTTCTACGCGGCCGAGGAGTACCACCAAGACTATTACAAGAAGAACCCGGTGCGTTACAAGTACTACCGGACCTCCTGCGGGCGCGACGCGCGCATCACCCAGCTCTGGGGCGGGCTGCCCACGGTGCCAGCACCCTCCAAATAGGGCCCACTGTGGACGGCGTCGGCGCCCTACACTGGGCGCCATGACACGCCTGCCAGTCGCTTGGGTGCTCGCTGCGGTGAGCGGGTTGGCCCTGGCGGCGCCGGCGTCGGGGCCGGCGCTTGCCAATGCTGCCACTGGAACGTCGGACGCTGCGGCAGCGTGCCAGCGCGCGGTGCAGGACACCCTGCGCGATACCCGAGGCAGCGCGGCGACGGCCAGCTTCACCAGCCCGGCCGTGACCGCACCCGGTCCGGCCGACGCCGCCGAAGTGCACGTTCGCGGCACCGGGCAGGCGCGCGCGGCGAACAGCTCACGGCCGTTCAGCTACACCTGCAACTTCGACACGCGTTCCGGCACGGTGGCCGGTGTGGTGCTGCGGCATGTCGGCGGGCCCGAACAGGCGGCGCCAACACGAGCGATCGAGCCCGACCTGAGCCAGGTTTCCCCGGCCGCCTGCGAATCGGCCGCTGCCGAGGCCTTGAAACGCCGCTGGCCCGGTGTGGCAGGCATCAGCTTCGTGACCGAGACGCGGCAGCTCAGCCAGCAGGCCAGCGACCTCGCCAGCTTGCGCGGTCAGGGCACGGCGGCGCCTTCCGTGCGCGACCCGGCGACCCACTTCAGCTACGACTGCGAGATCGATCCCCGCAACGGCCGCATCGTCGGCGTGCGCATCGGCGACTGAGTTCGCCCCTCAGAGGCGGGCCGGTCGGCGACGTGCCCGCCATCGTCGCGCCTGGTCAGTCGGCGGCGAAGCAATAGAACGCCCCGTAGCCGCCGGACTTCGGCAGGTCTTCCTTGCTGCAGCTCACGGTCAGGTGCGACGAGTTCCACGAGTCGGCCCAGGGGTCGGTGACCGGCGTGCCCTGCAGGCGGTCGTGGTGTCCGACCATCGCAAAAGCATTGGCCTCGCGGGTCCACTCGCCGCAGCTCATGCTCGGCTGACCCGGGAACCCCGGGTAGGCCGTCCCATCTGGGCGCGTGCCGGTCAGGATGTCATGCTGGTTCGGCGTGTCGCCGCGGCCGTTCACCACGCCCCCCTTCTCGGTCAGCGCGGTCTGCTTGTTCAGGTTGTTGCTGGCGCTGTGCAGGTGGGCCACGTCGCTGGCGATCATCACGCCCTTGGCGTTGAACCACGGCCCTTTACCGATGCGGTCGCGGGCGTGGACGGCCGACGTTGCATTGGGCGGAATGTAGGCGGTGCTCAGGTAGGCGCGCCAGGTGCGATTGCCCGCGCCCGCGCCGGCCGCCAGTTTCTGGCAATGCGCGTCGGCCCCCGCCAAGCCACCGAGGTTGCCGCCATTGCCGGGATTGGCGCTGGTGACGAAGAAGCCCATCGGGCCGGTCGGCGGCTTCGTGGCGCAGGACGCGACCAAGGCCGCGGCAGCAACGGATGTCAGAGCGACGGCGAGGATTCGGGCGGTTCTTTGCATGAGCGGTACTCCTGGTTGGGGTGACCAGCGTACGTGTCAATGCGCCATCCGCTTCCTCAGGACTTTCCCGGGCGCGCGCGCCGCGCTCCTGAGCCACGCGCGGCTGCGGCGCCAGTGTCGCGCGGCGGCAGGCCGGTGTGCTGGGTCAGCAGGCGGCCCTTCTTCGCCACCACCGATGTCGAGTTCTTGCGCCGCGCGCTCTGGTAGCTGCCGTCGGTGGCGGGCTGGAAGCTCGGGATCAGCTGCTGCTTGCCGTTGCCGATCAAATCGGCGCGACCCAAGTCCTTCAGGGCCTCACGCAACAACGGCCAGTTGTTCGGATCGTGGTAGCGCAGGAAGGCCTTGTGCAGGCGCCGGCGCCGCTCGCCTCGCACGGTGTCGACCTTCTCGGCCCGGCCGGCGATGCGGCTGATGCCCTTGAGGGGGTTCAGGTCGGTGTGGTACATCGCCGTCGCGGTGGCCATCGGGCTCGGATAAAAGGTCTGCACCTGGTCGGCCTTGAAGCCATTGCGCTTGAGCCACAGCGCGAGGTTCATCATGTCCTCGTCGGTCGTGCCCGGATGCGCGGCGATGAAGTACGGGATCAGGTACTGCTTCTTGCCAGCCTCGGCGCTGTACTGCTCGAACATCGCCTTGAAGCGGTCGTAGCTGCCGATGCCGGGCTTCATCATCTTCGACAGCGGACCGCTCTCGGTGTGCTCAGGGGCGATCTTCAGGTAGCCGCCGACATGGTGCGTCACCAGCTCCTTGACGTACTCGGGTGACTGCACCGCCAGGTCGTACCGCAGGCCCGAGCTGATCAGGATCTTCTTCACGCCGCGCAACTGGCGCGCCTTGCGGTAGAGCTTGACCAGCGGACCATGGTCGGTGTTCAGGTTCGCGCAGATGCCCGGGTAGACGCAACTCGGCTTGCGGCAGGCCGATTCGATGGCGGTCGACTTGCAGCCGATGCGCCACATGTTGGCGGTCGGGCCGCCGAGGTCGCTGATGACGCCGGTGAAGCCCTTGACCTTGTCGCGGATGTCCTCGATCTCGCGCAGGATCGAGTCTTCGCTGCGGCTCTGGATGATGCGACCTTCATGCTCGGTGATCGAGCAGAAGCTGCAGCCGCCGAAGCAGCCGCGCATGATGTTCACGCTGAAGCGGATCATCTCCCAGGCCGGTATCTTGGTCGGCCCGTCATGGCCGCCGGTCTCGTCGGCGTAATGTGGATGCGGGCTGCGCGCATAGGGCAGGTCGAACACCAGGTCCATCTCGGCCGTCGTCAGCGGGATCGGCGGCGGATTGATCCAGACATCGCGCTCGCCATGGCGCTGCACCAGGGCTCGCGCATTGCCGGGGTTGGTTTCCAGGTGCAGGACGCGATTGGCGTGGGCGTACAGCACGTTGTCGCTCTTGACCTGCTCGTAGGCCGGCAGGCGGATGACCGTCTTGTCGCGCGGCGGCATCTGCACCGCGCCGGTCTTGCGCGACACCGGCATCGCGATCACAGCGCTGGCCGCTGGCGCAGCAGCGCCCTCTTCCTTGGCGCAGGTCTGGCCCTGCGAGGCCGCGGCCTCGGCACTCGTCAGGTAGGGGTTGATGTGTTCGTCGATGCGCCCAGGCAGGTCGACATCGGTCGAATCGACCTCGAAGAAGCCGTCGGGGGCGCTGCGCACCATGAAGGCCGTGCCGCGCACATCGGTGATGTGGGCCAGCGGCTCGCGCTTGGCCAGGCGATGCGCGATCTCGACGATCGCCCGTTCCGCATTGCCATAGAGCAGCAGATCGGCCTTGGCATCGACCAGGATCGAGCGCCGCACCTTGTCCTGCCAGTAGTCGTAATGCGCGATGCGGCGCAGCGAGGCCTCGATACCGCCGATGACGATCGGCACCTCGTTGAAGGCCTCCTTGCAGCGCTGGGCATAGACCAGGCTGGCGCGATCGGGCCGCTTGCCGCCGACATCGCCCGGCGTGTAGGCATCGTCGCTGCGGATCTTGCGATCGGCGGTGTAGCGGTTGATCATCGAATCCATGTTTCCGGCGGTGACGCCGAAGAACAGGTTGGGCTTGCCGAGGGCCTTGAACGGCTCGGCCGATGACCAGTCGGGCTGGGCGATGATGCCGACCCGAAAGCCCTGGGCTTCCAGCGTGCGTCCGATCACTGCCATGCCGAAGCTCGGGTGGTCGACGTAAGCATCGCCTGTGACGATGACAACGTCGCAGGAATCCCAGCCCAGCGCCTCCATTTCAGGGCGGCTCATCGGCAGGAAGGGCGCGGGCCCGAAGCGCTTGGCCCAGTGAGGGCGGTAGGCGCTTAGCGGGCGGGTGGTGCCCGCCGGGGTCGATTTGGCAAGTCCAGGGCGAGTGGTCGTGGCGGTGGTCACGGCGAGTATTGTCGGCGCTACCGGCCCCGCAGCGCCGGTGCCTCGGCTGACGCCCCTAAACTGGCCGGCCTTCGAGCTTCCGCAGCCAGAAACGTCACCGATGACATCAGCAAGAAGAACCGCGAGCGCGAACCGGTCGACAATGCGCGCCCGCCGTCACGATAGACGCCCGGCCGACCTCGGCCCACAAGGTCACTCCTCACCATGATCGACGCGTTCTGGTCGCTGATCATCACCCCTTGGGCGCTGCAGTCCGACACGCTGCTGCGCGCAGCGCTGTTGGCCATGGCCGCGGGGCTGTTGGGCGAGTTGGCCTGGCGCGCTCTGCGTTGGCCACGGCTGGTTGGCTACACCATCGTCGGTACGGCGTTGGCGCTGGCCAACCGTGGCGCGAGCGGCCACGAGCCCGCCCTGCGACTGGCGATCGACGGCGCGCTGGCCCTGCTGCTGTTCGAGGCCGGTGTGCGCCTGAACCTGCGCTGGCTGGCGCGCAACCCCTGGCTGCTCGCGACCAGTGTCGCCGAATCGGCGCTCGCCGGACTGGCGGTGTGGTGGGTGCTGCGCTCCTTCGGCCTGGCGCCCGAGGTGGCCGCGCCGCTGGCGATCATCGCCAGTGCGGTCTCGCCCGCGGTGCTGCAACGCGTGGTCGGCGAGTTGCATGCCGCTGGTCAGGTCACCGAACGCTTGCTCGCGCTGTCGGCACTCAACACCCTGTACGCGGTGCTGGCGATCAACCTGTTCAGTGCCGGCATGTTGCTGTCCGACCCGCACACCTGGCTCGAAGCGCTGTCGCCGGTGCTGTTCTCCTTCTGTGGTTCGATCCTGGTCGGCGCCGCGCTCGGTGAAGGTCTGGCACTCATCGCGCGCCGTTTCGACCTGCGCGAGGACAACGCGATGGTGTTGCTACTGGCCGCCGTGTTCCTCGCGCTGGTCGTCGCCAAGTCCGCCCAGATGTCGGCCCTCCTGGTACCACTGCTGGCTGGCATCTGGCTGCGCAACCGCACCGAGCGGCCCTGGGTGTGGCCGCGCCACTTCGGCAGTGCCGGCGGTGTGCTGGTGATGGTGATGTTCGTCGCCGTGGCATCGGCCTGGCGTCTCGACGCTCTGCCAGCAGTGATCGGCATCGCCGCCGCGCTGGTGCTGACGCGAACCGTCGCCAAAGCCATCGCCGTCGTCGCGCTGTCGCAGCCGAGCGGCCTGGGCGTGACCCAGTCAATTTACTTGAGCATGGCGCTGCTGCCGATGTCGGGAACGGTATGGGTCCTCGGGCTGGACTTTGCGGCGCGTCACCCCGCTGCCGGGGCTCAACTGATGCCGATCCTGCTGGCCATGGTCGCGCTGCTCGAA
>DATDES010000016.1:0-3819 GCA_036522975.1 Burkholderiaceae bacterium
GACAAGGCCAACCGCTCCAGCGGCACGAGCTTTCGCGGGCCCGGCATGGACAAAGGCCTCGAGATCCTGGCCAAGGTCAAGCGCGAGTTGAAGTTGCCGATCCTGACCGACGTACACAACGAGGCCGACATTGCCGCCGTTGCCGCGGTGGTCGACGTGCTGCAGACGCCCGCCTTCCTGTGCCGCCAGACCGATTTCATCCGCGCCGTTGCGCAAAGTGGCCGGCCGGTGAACATCAAGAAGGGTCAGTTCCTCGCTCCGGGCGACATGAGGAACGTGATCGACAAGGCGCGCGCAGCGGCCAAGGAAAAGGGCCTGCCCGAGGACAGCTTCATGGCCTGCGAGCGCGGCGCGAGCTTCGGTTACAACAACCTGGTGTCCGACATGCGCTCGCTGGCGATCATGCGCGAGAGCGGCGCGCCGGTCGTCTTCGATGCCACACACAGTGTGCAATTGCCCGGCGGGCAGGGCACCAGCAGCGGCGGCCAACGCGAGTTCGTGCCGGTGCTGGCGCGCGCGGCGATCGCGGTCGGCATCGCCGGCGTATTCATGGAGACACACCCCGACCCAGCGAATGCGCTGAGTGATGGCCCGAACGCCGTGCCGCTGAAGCACATGAAGGCCTTGCTCGAGCAGTTGGTGTCGATCGACCGCGTCGTGAAGGCCCAGCCGCTGCTCGAAAACGACTTCTCCTGCTGAGGACGCCATGCCCGCTGCCTACCTGATCGTCGAGATGAACATCACCGATACGGAGCAGTACAAGCAATACATGGCGACGGCGCCCGCCGCGGTGAAGGCCGCGGGCGGCGAATATCTGGTCCGCGGCGGCAGGCAGGAGGTGCTGGAGGGCGACTGGGCGCCGCACCGCATTGCCATGCTGCGCTTCCCGAGCTACGAGCAGGCCAAGGCCTTCTACGATGGCGAGATGTACAAGGCCGCACGCGCCCAGCGTGTTGGCACGACCGAATACTTCAACATGGTCCTGGTCGAGGGCGTCGCCGCCCCGGTTTGAGACGAGAAAGGAAAGAATGAGCGCCATCGTCGATATCGTCGGCCGGGAGATCCTGGACAGCCGCGGCAATCCGACCGTCGAATGCGACGTGCTGTTGGAAAGCGGCACCATGGGCCGCGCCGCGGTGCCTTCGGGTGCATCGACCGGCTCGCGCGAGGCGATCGAGTTGCGCGACGGCGACAAGTCCCGATATGGTGGCAAGGGTGTGCTGCGTGCGGTCGAGCACATCAACACCGAAATCAGCGAATCGGTGCTCGGGCTCGACGCCAGCGAGCAGGCCTTCCTCGACAAGACCTTGATCGACCTCGATGGCACCGACAACAAGGGCCGGCTCGGCGCCAATGCGACCTTGGCCGTCAGCATGGCCGTCGCCAGAGCCGCAGCCGAGGAGTCCGGCCTGCCGCTGTACCGCTACTTCGGCGGCATGGGCGGCATGCAGCTGCCGGTGCCGATGATGAACGTCATCAACGGCGGCGCGCATGCCAACAACAACCTCGACCTGCAGGAGCTGATGATCATCCCGGTCGGGGCCCCGACCTTCCGCGAAGCGGTGCGCTACGGCGCCGAGGTGTTTCACGCGCTGAAGAAGATCCTGCACGACAAGGGCATGCCGACTTCGGTCGGCGACGAAGGCGGTTTCGCGCCCAACGTGGCCAGCCACGAGGCTGCGATCCAGCTGATCCTGGAGGCCATCGACAAGGCCGGCTACGAGGCGGGGCGGCAGATCGCAATCGGCCTCGATTGCGCGGCGAGCGAGTTCTACAAGGACGGCAAGTACCACCTCGAAGGCGAAGGCCTGCAACTCACCGCCCCCGAGTGGACCGACATCCTCGCCACCTGGTGCGACAAGTACCCGATCGTCAGCATCGAGGACGGCATGCACGAAGGCGACTGGGACGGCTGGAAGCACCTGTCGGAACGCCTGGGCAGGAAGGTGCAATTGGTCGGCGACGACCTCTTCGTCACCAACACCAAGATCCTGAAGGAAGGCATCGAGAAGGGCGTGGCCAATTCGATCCTGATCAAGATCAACCAGATCGGCACGCTGACCGAGACCTTCGCCGCGATCGAGATGGCCAAGCGAGCCGGCTGGACAGCGGTGATCTCGCACCGCAGCGGCGAGACCGAAGACTCGACGATCGCCGACATCGCCGTCGGCAGCAACGCCGGGCAGATCAAGACCGGCTCGATGAGCCGCAGCGACCGCATCGCCAAGTACAACCAGCTGCTGCGCATCGAGGAAGACCTCGGCGACGTCGCGAGCTACCCGGGCCGCGGTGCGTTCTACAACCTGCGCTGATGCGCAAGAGGAGCCCGCAATGAACCGGTCCGCCGCCCACCTTGCTTCGATCGCCCGCGCCGCCGCGCTGGGCGCCTGCCTGTGCGCTGCTGCTGCCCTGAGCGGCTGTGTGGCCTACCCCTACTACCCGCCGGGGACTTACGCCCCCAGCACCTTCGACCGGGCCTACGACGCGGCGCTGGGCGCCTTGTCGGATCAGGGCCTGAGCATCACCAGCCAGGACCGGGCGTCGGGCAATATCGTCGGCTCGCGCGGCGCATTCGCCGTCGCCGCAACGGTGCGTCCGCAGCCCGACGGCACGACACAAGTCGCGTTCACGCCCCGCGGCGAGGCTTCGGCGCAAGACGCCGGCGTGGTGCAGCGCGTCGTCAGCGCCTACAACGCGCGGATGGGACGTTGAGCCCTTGTCTTCCGTCCCTGCCATGACGCCTCTTTGTGGAGAGGGCAAGCTCCGGGCATGCGACCGCTCACCCTTGTCCTGATCGCCCTGCTGGTGGCGGTGCAGGCCCAGCTGTGGATCGGCAACGGCGGCAAGCCGCATGCGATGAACCTGCAGTTGCAGTTGTCGCGCCAGCAAGCAGCCAACGAGGAGGCCCGCGCTCGCAACACCCGCCTCGAGGCCGAGGTGCGCGACCTGCGCGAGGGCCTCGAGATGGTCGAGGAAAAGGCGCGCGGCGAACTCGGCATGATCAAGCCCGACGAGATCCTGGTTCAGATCGCGCCCGTCAAGCGCTGACGGCGATGACATTCCCGGAGCCGCTGCTCGCGGCGGCCTTCACCCTGCTGGGCAGCCCGATCACCTGGCTCGAGGTCGTGGCCTTCGGACTGTCGGTGTGGATGGTGTTTGCGAACATGCGAGTTCAATTGATCGCCTGGCCACTGGCGATCCTGTCTTCGCTTGCCTACCTGGTCCTCTTTGCGCATAGCAAGCTGTATGGCGAGGCTGGCCTGCAGGTGCTATTCGTCGTCGTCGCTGCATGGGGCTGGTGGCAATGGCGCTTCGGCAGGCAGGCCGACGGCACGGCGCTCGCCGTGCGCCACCTCGGCATGCGCGCCCGCTGGGCACTGATGGCGGCGACATTGATTGCGTGGCCACTGCTCGGGCTGCTGCTGCAGCGTGTGACCGACACCGACGTGCCCTTCTGGGATGCCCTGCCCACCGCAGGCAGCGTCGCCGGTCAATGGTTGCTCGGCCGCCAGTACGTCGAGAACTGGCCGGTGTGGGTGGCAGTCAATGTCGTCAGCGTTGCGCTGTTCGCCTACAAGGGGCTGTGGCTGACCGTCGTGCTCTACGCCCTTTTCACCGGGCTGGCCTTGGTTGGGTGGCGGGCTTGGGCCCGGCGAGCCGGTCGATGAGCGGCCGCATCATCGCCATTGTCGGCGCCGAGAGCACGGGCAAGAGCACGCTCGCCACTGCGCTGACGGCACGCGTCATCGGCGAGACCGGCTTGCGCTGCTGCGTGGTCGGAGAGTTCCTGCGCGAGTGGTGCGACCGCGAGGGCCGCAC
>DATDES010000017.1:0-3766 GCA_036522975.1 Burkholderiaceae bacterium
AGCGATCCCGCTGACCTGGCGCAGCGCGGTCATCAACACCGAGAAGCTGGAGGCGATGAGCGAAGTCGAGTTGCTCGCGCTGCCGGGGGTGCCCGAGCCGGTCGCGACCGTCTGGAGCGAAGCCGGCGTCGTGACCCAGCGCGTCGCCGATGCGGCCGAGCGCGCCGGCTTCGTGTTCGCGGTCGATCCGACCTCGGCGGAGGCGAGCTGCATCGGCGGCAACATCGCGATGAATGCCGGCGGCAAGAAGGCCGTGCTCTGGGGCACCGCGCTGGACAACCTGGCGAGTTGGCGCATGGTCACGCCCGAGGCCAAATGGCTCGAGGTCCGGCGCCTGGATCACAACCTGGGCAAGATCCACGACGCCGAGACGGCGAGTTTCGAGCTGAACTATTTCGACGCCAGCGGCAAGCGGCTCGAACGCACTGAACGCCTGGATATCCCCGGTCGCGTGTTTCGCAAGGAGGGCCTGGGCAAGGACGTCACGGACAAATTCCTCGCCGGCCTGCCCGGGATCCAGAAGGAAGGCTGCGACGGCCTGATCACGAGCGCGCGCTGGGTCGTGCATCGCATGCCCAAGCACGTGCGAACGGTCTGCCTGGAATTCTTCGGCAACGCCAAGGACGCGGTGCCGTCGATCGTCGAGATCAAGGACACCCTGTTCGCCAACAAGGACGTCAAGCTGGCGGGGTTGGAGCACCTCGACGACCGGTACCTGAAGGCCGTCGGCTACGCCACCAAGAGCAAGCGCGCTGCCTTCGGCAGCGGCTTGCCGAAGATGGTCCTGGTCGGCGACATCGTCGGCGACGACGAGAACGCCGTCGCGCGCGCCACCAGCGAGGTCGTGCGCATCGCCAACACCCGCCACGGCGAAGGTTTCGTCGCCGTCAGCGCCGATGCGCGCAAGCGCTTCTGGCTCGACCGCAAGCGCACCGCAGCGATTGCGAAACACACCAACGCCTTCAAGATCAACGAGGACGTGGTGATCCCGCTCGAACGCATGGGCGAGTACACCGACGGCATCGAGCGCATCAATATCGAACTCTCGCTGCGCAACAAGCTCGAGCTGATCGATGCGCTGCAGCAGTTCTTCGGTGGCGCGCTGCCGCTGGGCAAGGGCGACGACGCCGGGGAGATCCCGAGTGCCGAACTGCTCGAGGACCGCGTCCAAGAGGCGCTGGCCCTGCTGGGCGAGGTGGGTGCATTGTGGTCGGGCTGGCTCGACGGACTGGACGTGGCCCAAGCAGGCCTCGGCGGCGAGACCTTCTTCGCGCTGCTGCAGGACGCGCGCCTGCGCGCCTCGTGGAAGACACAGGTGTTGAAGCCCTTGCAGCAGCTGTTCGCCGGCGCGGCCTTCGTGCCGCTGCTCGACGAATGCCGGCGCATTCACAAGGAAGTGCTGCGCGGCCGGGTTTGGGTGGCGCTGCACATGCACGCTGGCGACGGCAATGTGCACACCAACATCCCCGTCAACAGCGACAACTATCCGATGCTCCAGGCGGCGCATGCCGCCGTCGTGCGCATCATGGCGCTGGCGCGCAGCCTGGGCGGAGTGATCTCGGGCGAGCACGGCATCGGCATCACGAAGCTCGAGTTCCTGTCCGACGAAGAACTGAGCGGGTTTGCCGACTACAAGCGCCGCGTCGACCCCGAGGGCCGCTTCAACAAGGGCAAGCTACTGCGCTACGAGGCGGCCGATGGCGAGCACGCAGCCGACTTGAGTCACGCCTACACGCCGAGCTTCGGCCTGATGGGCCACGAGTCGTTGATCATGCAACAGAGCGACATCGGCGCGATCAGTGACTCGATCAAGGACTGTCTGCGCTGCGGCAAATGCAAGCCCGTCTGCGCCACGCACGTGCCGCGCGCCAACCTGCTCTACAGCCCGCGCAACAAGATCCTCGCGACCTCGGTGCTCATCGAGGCCTTCCTGTACGAGGAGCAGACGCGGCGCGGCGTTTCGATCCGCCATTGGGAGGAGTTCGAGGATGTGGCCGACCACTGCACCGTGTGCCACAAGTGTCTATCGCCGTGCCCGGTAAAGATCGACTTCGGTGACGTGTCAATGAACATGCGCAACCTGTTGCGCAAGATGGGTCAGAAGAGCTTCCGGCCCGGCAACGCGGCTGCGATGTTGTTCCTGAACGCGACCAACCCGCAGACCATCAAACTGATGCGCATCGCAATGGTCGACGTCGGGTTCAAGGTTCAGCGCTTTGCCAACCAGATGCTCCGCCTGGCCGCCCGGCGCCAGACCGCGGCGCCGCCGGCCACGGTGGGCCGCGCGCCGGTCAAGGAGCAGGTCATCCACTTCATCAACAAGAAGATGCCTGGCGGCCTTCCGAAGAAGACCGCGCGTGCCCTGCTCGACATCGAGGATGCGGCCTATGTGCCGATCATCCGCAACCCCATCGCGACGACGGCCGAGACCGAGGCGGTGTTCTACTTTCCCGGCTGCGGGTCGGAGCGCCTGTTCTCCCAGGTGGGCCTGGCGACGCAGGCAATGCTGTGGCACGCTGGCGTGCAGACCGTGCTTCCGCCGGGCTATTTGTGTTGCGGCTATCCGCAGCGCGGGTCGGGCCAGTTCGACAAGGCCGACAAGATCATCACCGACAACCGGGTGCTGTTCCACCGCGTCGCCAACACCCTGAACTACCTCGACATCAAGACCGTCGTCGTCTCCTGCGGAACGTGCTACGACCAACTGCAGAGCTACCGCTTCGAGGACATCTTCCCGGGCTGCCGCATCATCGACATCCACGAGTACCTGCTCGAGAAGGGCATCGTGTTGCAGGGCCAGACAGCCTACCTGTACCACGATCCATGCCACAGTCCGATGAAGCTGCAGGAGCCAATGAAGACCGTGAAGGCGCTCCTCGGTGCCAACGTGCTGAAGAGCGAACGCTGCTGCGGCGAGAGCGGAACACTCGGTGTCAGCAGGCCCGACATCTCGACCCAGATTCGATTCCGCAAGGAAGAGGAGTTGCGGGCCGGCGAGGCGGCGTTGCGAGCGGCGGCGTCGCTGTCGTCCGACGCCGACATCAAGATCCTGACCAGTTGCCCGAGCTGCCTCCAGGGCCTGAAGCGCTACGAGGGCGACCTGCAGAGCGGACTGCTCGAAGCCGACTACATCGTGATCGAGATGGCGCGCAAGATCCTCGGTGAGGACTGGTTGCCGCAGTACGTGGCGCGGGCCAATGACGGCGGGATCGAACGCGTCCTGGTCTAGTGCACCTGGGGCGCGCCGCGCTCGGTCAGTGGCGTGAGCGGCGACTTGGCCGTGTCTGCGAAGGCCCGGGTGTTGCTTCGTGTCGCCTCAAACTCGGTCAGCTGCCCGAGGGTGCTGGCGAACAGCGAGGTCGCAAATCTTTGCACCTCGTGCTGGCGATCGTCCATCGCCCACAGCAGCAAGGCGCGAGCGGTCATCGGCTTGGCAAACAGGAAGCCCTGCAGTTCATCGCAACCGAGCTGAACCAGGATTTCATGCTGGCGTTCGTTCTCCACGCCTTCGGCAACCACTTTCAGGCCCAGCGCATGCGCCAGCTTGACGACGGCATCGATCACCGCACGGGCGTCAGCGCTGTACTCGACATCCATCACGAAGCTGCGGTCTATCTTCAGTTCTTCGGCAGGCAGTTTGCGCAAGTAGGACAGGCTCGAGTAGCCGGTGCCGAAGTCGTCGATCGACAAGTGGATGCCGGCGCTGCCGAGTTCGCGGAAGGTCGCCTGCGTCGCCTTGGTGTCTTCCATCGCCACCGACTCGGTG
>DATDES010000018.1:0-6580 GCA_036522975.1 Burkholderiaceae bacterium
AGGAAGAGTACGGCCAGCGCGATGTTGAAGACCAGGTGGAAGACCACCACCTGCTGGTGCACCGTCGGAATCCATTGCTGCAACTCGACATGCGTCACGCCCAGGAGGGGCAGCATCAGCAGGCAGCCCACCAACTTGAACAGCAGGTTGCCGATCGGCAATCGCCGCGCTGCCACTGGGCTCCTGGCCGTCGACAGCACCGCCAGCAGGCCGCTGCCGATGTTGGCGCCGAGCACCAGGCCGAGCGCGACCTTGGCCGGCACCAGGCCCGAACCAGCCAGAGTTGCGGTCAGCAGCACGATGGCCAGGCTTGAATACGACATCACCGTCAGCGCGGCACCGACGACAATGTCCAGGAGCAACTCGCTGGGCAGCGATTGCAGGAGCGCGCGCACGGCGGGCGACTCGGTCAGCGGCTTGGTCGAGGCCACGATCAACTGCAGCGACAGCAGGATCAAGCCCAGGCCGATCGCGACCCGGCCGAGGTGCCCGGCCGTCGTCTTGTCGCGCGTGATGTAGAGCACCACACCGACGAAGATCAGCAGCGGCGACAACCAGGACAGATCGAAGGAGAAGACCACCGCCATCACGCTGGTGCCGACGTCGGCGCCGAGCATCACCACCAATGCCGCGGTCAGCGGCACCAGGTTGCGACCGAGAAAGGAGGCCATGATCAAGCAGGTGGCCGTGCTCGACTGGATCAGACTGGTCACGCCCAGTCCGGCCAGCAGTGCCTTGGTGCGCGAGCCCATGCTGCGAGCCAGGACGAGGCGCAGGTTCTCGCCAAGCACGCGCAGGATGCCGGTGCGCACGATTTGCGTACCCCAGACCAGCAAGGCGATTGCAGCCAGCAAATTCAGCAGATGGACCATGCGCGGGTTCGGATCGCCTTGTCGTTCAAGCCCAGGGCAAGCTGTAGGTCTTGAGATTGGTGAAACTCTTCATCGCTTCCTGCACGCCTTCCTTGTAGCCCAGGCCCGAGTCCTTGATGCCGCCGAAAGGCGTCAGCTCGAGCCGGTAACCGGGCACCTCGCGCACGTTGACGGTGCCGACCTGCAGTTCGTTGACGAAGCGGGTGATCACGTCCATGCGGTTCGTACAGACCGACGACGACAGGCCGTAGGCGGTGCCGTTTGCGATTGCAATCGCGTGGTCCACGTCACGGAAGGCGATGATCGGCGACACCGGGCCGAAGGTCTCCTCGCGCACGAGGGTCATTGCAGGGTCGATGCGGTCGAGCACCGTCGGAGAATACAACGCACCCTCGCGCCGGTTGCCGACGAGCAGGCGCGCCCCCTGCGCCACCGCCTCGTCGACGCGCGTCTCGAACAGGCGTGCCGCAGCCTCGTCGATCACGGTGCCCATCTCGACCTTCGGGTCCGACGGGTCGCCGTAGCTCCAGGCGCGCGTCTTCTCCACCACCAGTTCGGTGAAGCGCGCAGCGACCGCCTCATGCACCAGCATCCGCTTGACGGCCGTGCAGCGTTGGCCGGAGTTCTTGTACGAGCCCTGCACCGCCAGCGATGAGGCCTCGTCGAGGTCGGCGTCGTCCATCACGATGATCGGGTCGTTACCGCCGAGTTCGAGCACCACGCGCCGGTAGCCCGCCTTGGCGGCGATGTACTTGCCGATCGCCACGCCGCCGGTGAAGGTGATCAGGTCGACGTTGTCGTTGGTGAGCAGTTCGTCGGCGATCTCCTTCGGGTCACCGGTGATCACGCTCAGCATCGGCGGCGGCAGGCCGGCTTCGTACAGGATGTCGGCGAACAGCAGGGCCGACAGCGGAACCTTCTCCGACGGCTTCAGGACCATCCGGTTGTTCGTCGCGACCGCCGGCACAACCTTGTGCGCAACCTGGTTCATCGGGTGATTGAACGGGGTGATCGCCGCGATCACCCCTCGCAGCGGCTCGCGCTGAGTGTGCACGCGGCGCTTGCGGCCGTGCGGCGTGATGTCGCAAGAAAAGGTCTGGCCATCGTCACGCAGACACTCGTTGGCACCGAACATCAGCACGTCAGCGACGCGGCCGGCCTCGTACGCCGCATCCTTCAGCGCCAGGCCGGACTCGGCCGAGATCAGCGCGGCAATCTCCCCGGTGCGCGCACGCACCGCCGCGGCGGCCTTGTTCAGGACGTTGCTGCGCTCGAAGCGGCTCAGGCGCGCCTTGTAATCGCGCGCCAACTCGAACGCCTGACGCACCTCGTCGAGCGTGGCCTTGGGCACCGTGCCGACCAGCTCGCGGGTGAACGGGTTGTGGACACGAATCACTCTATCGCCAGCGCGATCGATGCCGATCTTCTCGCCGGCCAGGCGCAGGGCCTCGGTTCGCATAGTGCTCACCTATTGCGCGCGGTTCAGCGCGAGATCGAAGGCGTCGAAGTTGCGCCAGCGTCGGGATTCATCGAGGCCGGCGATGCGCCGATTGAGGATCAGCGGCACTCGCTGCTCGGAGACGCCGCCGTGCGAGCGCAGCGGCACTTCGAGTGCCGACAGGTCGTGCCGTGCCGCCGCGGTGCCGATCACCACCGAGCGCTCCGACACCACCACCAGATCGCCGATGCGGTCGGCCGGCAACTCGAACGTCTGCGCCGCCTCGGCGCGCGTCAATACGCGTTCGACGCCGGGCAGCTTCGCAATGCGCGCGGCTGCGGCAGCGATCGCGTCGGCCGGCAGGTAGACGGTAGCGAACGACCCGAGGGCCCCGTGGTGCACGACATAGGGGTCGGTGATCGGCAGGATCGTGCGCGCGGTGCCGGCGCCGAACCAGGCGTCGAGCCGGTCCTGGAGGTAGATCACGTCGGGTGTGCCGTCCATCTTTGTCTTCGCGTTCATGCCGTGGTCGGCGGTGAGCGCGATCACGCAGCCCATCTCGTCGAGCGCGGCCAAATAGCCGTCCATCATCGAATAGAAGGCGTTGGCCCCGGCCATGCCCGGGGCATGCTTGTGCTGGATGTAGTCGGTGGTCGACAGGTACATCAGGTCCGGACGGCGCGTCTGCATCAGGCGCACGCCGGCGGCAAAGACGAACTCCGACAGCGCGGCGCTGTAGACGTCGGGCAAGGGCTGGCCAACCAGCGCCAGGAGATCATCGATGCCGTTCTCGGCCAGCGTCGCAACATCCGCCTTCTCCGACGAGAAGCAGATCCCGCTCATGCCTTTGCCGAGCAGCTTGCGCAGCTTGTCCTTGGCAGTGACCACGGCGCAGCGCTTGCCGGCCGCAGCCAACGCCGCCAGGATCGTCGGCGCGCGCAGCCACTTCGGGTCGTTCATCATGACCTCGGTGTCGCTCTCCACGTCGTACAGGTAGTTGCCGCAGATGCCGTGCACCGACGGCGGCGCACCGGTCACGATCGACAGGTTGTTCGGGTTGGTGAAGCTCGGCACGACGCAGTCGGCTGTCAGGGCGGTTCCCGTGGCCAGGGTGCGCTTCAACCAAGGCGCGTGACCGCCTGCCACGGCCTGGGCCAGGTAGTCGGGCTCGCAGCCGTCGACACAAACCACCACCGTGGGCTGACTCGGCAAGGCGTAATGCCGGCCGTTGACTTCAAGCATGACTTGTCCTCCTGGATGCTGCGGCGAGCGGCGCCAACGCGGGCTTCGGCGCCTGCGGCGCGTTGTTGCGCAGGGTGCGGTTCTTGCTGTCCATCACATGCTGGCGCATTGCGCGGCCGGCAGCGTCGGGATCGCCGCTGGCGATCGCCTTGACGATGGCCCGGTGCTCGCCGGCCGAGATCGGCAGCAGCTTGGCATCGACCAGGTTCATGCGCCGGAACAGCGACAGCTCGTTGATCACGCGGCGGTAGAGCGCGGTCAGCTTGCGGTTGCCGGCGAATTCGACCAGCTTGTCGTGGAATTCGAGGTTCAGCAGGTGATAACTGTCGGCGTCACCGGCCTTGACCGCCTTCTCCATCGCCTCGACCATCGCCCGCACCCGGCGCAACTGCTCGGGTTCGATGGACGCGGCCAGGCGGCGGCCGACGGCCTCGTCCATCATCGCGCGCAAGTCGAAGATCTCCATCGCCTCGTCCAGAGGGATGCTGCGCACGAAGACGCCGCGGTTCTTCTCCTGGCGCACCAGGCCGGCCTCCTCGAGCATGCGAAATGCCTCGCGCACCGGCCCGCGTGACACGCCCAGGGCCTCGGCCAGGGCCGCCTCGTTGAGTTTGGCGCCCGGGGCCAGTTCGCCCTGCAGGATGCGGCGCTCGATTTCCTGCTGCACCACCGACGTCAGCGAGCTGGACTGCAGCAGCGCGATCGTCGGGTGAAGGATGGCACTCATGGCGCGATTGGAACGGTCACATCGTCAATTGTCAACAATCGGCAAAATACCGTTGACACCAATGGAAACAGCGCGTTAGATTGGCCGGGCAGCGCGTCATCAGCCTGTCACCGCCGGGGCCGCATGCTGTGCGGCTTCACCCGACCCGAACACCCACGAGGAGTCCTTTCATGCACACCCCTGGTCATTGGCAACGGTTGGCGGTGATTGCCGCGACCTTGACCCTCTCGCTGGCCGCTGCGGCCCAGACCAAGACCACCCTGCTGGTCTACACCGCCCTCGAGACCGACCAGCTCAAGGCCTACCAGGAAGGTTTCAACAAGGTCAACCCGGACATCGAGCTCAAGTGGGTGCGCGACTCGACCGGCGTCATTACCGCCAAGCTGCTGGCCGAGAAGGCCAACCCGCAGGCCGACGCGGTGATGGGCGTCGCCGCCTCCAGCCTGGCCCTGCTCGACAAGAACGGCATGTTGGAGCCCTACAAGCCGCTGAATGCCGACGCGCTGATGAGCAAGTACATCGACAAGAAGAATCCGCCGGCCTGGTTCGGCATGGACGTCTGGGGCGCCACGGTGTGCTTCAACACCGTCGAGGCCCAGAAGAAGAACATCCCGAAGCCCGAGACCTGGAAGGACCTGACCAAGCCGGCCTACAAGGGTCAGATCGTGATGCCGAACCCGGCCTCGTCGGGCACCGGCTTCTTCGACGTCACCGCCTGGCTCGCGCTATGGGGCGACGACAACGGCAAGGGCGGCGGCTGGAAGTTCATGGACGGCCTGCACGAGAACATCGGCCAATACACCCACTCCGGGTCCAAGCCCTGCAACATGGCTGGCGCCGGCGAGTACGTGGTCGGCATCTCATTCGAGTACCGTGCCAACACCAACAAGGCCAAGGGCGCACCGATCGACCTGGTGTTCCCGAAGGAAGGCCTGGGCTGGGATCTGGAAGCCTTTGCGATCCACAAGGGCACCAAGAAGCTGGCCGCGGCGAAGAAGCTCGCCGACTGGGCCTCGAGCAAGGACGCGATGCTGCTCTACGGCAAGAACTTCGCGATCACCGCGCAACCGGGCGTCGCCGAGCCGCTGGCCAACGTGCCCAAGGATTACGAGGCCAGGCTGGTGAAGATGGACTTCGCGGTCGCCGCCGAGAATCGCGAGCGCATCCTGGCAGAGTGGACCAAGCGCTACAACGCCAAGACCGAGAAGCGTTGATCGGGTGCCAGGCGACAAGCCGTTCCTGAAGCTGGCCGGGATCCGCAAGGATTTCGGCAGCTTCAGCGCCCTGAAGAGCATCGACCTGGACATCGCACAGGGCGAGTTCGTCTGCTTCCTCGGCCCCTCCGGCTGCGGCAAGACCACCCTGCTGCGGATCATCGCCGGCCTCGAGGTGCAGAGTGCTGGCCGCATCGAGCAGGCCGGGCGCGACATCTCGGTCCTGCCGCCGGCCGAGCGCGACTACGGCATCGTGTTCCAGTCGTACGCGTTGTTCCCGAACCTGAGCGTCGCCGACAACGTCGCGTACGGCCTGGTCAACCGCAAGACGCCGAAGGCCGAGATCCAGGCGCGCGTGCACGAACTGGTCGCGTTGGTCGGGCTGCCGGGCAGCGAGCACAAGTTCCCCAGCCAGCTGTCGGGCGGGCAGCAGCAGCGCATCGCACTGGCCCGTGCGCTGGCCACCAAGCCGGGACTGCTGCTGCTTGACGAACCTCTCTCGGCGCTCGACGCGATCGTGCGCGTGCATTTGCGCCAGGAGATCCGCAGCCTGCAGCGCAAGCTCGGCGTCACGACGATCATGGTTACGCACGACCAGGAGGAAGCGCTTTCGGTGGCGGACCGAATCGTGGTGATGAACCATGGCGCGATCGAGCAGGTCGGCACGCCGATGCAGGTCTACCGCGACCCGGCCACACCCTTCGTGGCCGATTTCGTCGGCCGCATCAATGCGCTGCCGGCGACGCTCGAGGGCGGCAACCGCCTGCGCCTGGGCTCGCGCAGCTTCGACTGCGCGCACCAGGGCGAGGCCGGCGCCGAGGTGCGCGTCTACCTGCGCCCCGAGGACGTGCTGGCGCGGCCGATCGCCGCCGGCGACTCGAACGTGTTCGAGGCCGAGATCGACAAGATCGAGTTCCTCGGTTCCTACTGCCTGGTGCGCGTGCGCAGCAGCGATCTGGGCGAACACCCACTGACGGTCTATCTGTCGCTCAACTTCCTGGCAGAGCACGGGCTCGAGGTTGGCGGCCGGCTGCCGCTGCGCCTGATGCCCGACCGCATGAGGTTGTTCTGATGGGCGCAACCGCGC
>DATDES010000019.1:0-12875 GCA_036522975.1 Burkholderiaceae bacterium
GGCTTCGCGCGCTTCGTCGCCGCCTGCCGCGCGCACGGCCTGGGCGTGCTGATCGACTGGGTGCCGGCGCACTTTCCGTCGGATGCGTTCGGCCTGGCGCGCTTCGATGGCACGGCGCTGTACGAGTACGCCGATCCGCGGGAAGGCTTCCACCACGACTGGAACACGCTGATATACAACTTCGGCCGCTTTGAAGTGAAGAACTTTCTGGTCGGCAACGCGCTGTACTGGATCGAGCGCTACGGCGTCGACGGCCTGCGGGTCGACGCAGTGGCCTCGATGCTTTACCGCGACTACTCGCGCCAGGCGGGGCAGTGGATCCCGAACGCGCAGGGAGGGCGCGAGAACCTCGAAGCGATCGCCCTGCTGCAGCGGACCAACGAGGTCATCGGTGTCGAATGCCCCGGCGCGATCACGCTGGCCGAGGAGTCGACCGCCTACCCGGGTGTCAGCGCACCAACGTATGCCGGCGGCCTGGGCTTCCACTACAAGTGGAACATGGGCTGGATGCACGACACGCTCGAGTACATGCGCGAGGACCCGGTGCACCGGCGTTGGCACCACGACAAGATGAGCTTCGGCCTGGTCTACGCCTTCAGCGAGAACTTCGTGCTGCCGCTGTCGCACGACGAGGTCGTGCATGGCAAGGGCTCGATCCTGGGCCGCATGCCAGGGGATGAGTGGCAGCGCTTCGCCAACCTGCGTGCCTACTACGGCTTCATGTGGGGCCACCCGGGCAAGAAGTTGCTCTTCATGGGCCAGGAGTTCGCGCAGCCGATCGAATGGAACCACGACACCGAACTGCCCTGGTCCCTGCTGCAGGACGAGCGCCACGCCGGCGTGCAGCGCCTCGTCCGCGACCTGAACCGCCTGTATCGCGAGCAGCCGGCGCTGCACCGGCTCGATGGCGACGGTGCCGGCTTCGAATGGATCGACGCCCACGACGCCGAGCGATCGCTCTACAGCTGGCTGCGCCGCGACGGGCAGGGCGGCGTGGTGCTGGTGGTCTGCAACATGACGCCGGTGCCGCGCGAAGGCCTGCGCCTGGGCGTGCCGGAAGGGGCGTCGGCCTGGCGTGAAGTGCTCAACACCGACAGCGCGTACTACGGCGGCAGCAACCTCGGCAATGGTGCGACGTCGCTGCCGGTGAAATGCATCGCCAGCCACGGCCGCGACCGATCGATCGGGCTGACCGTGCCGCCGCTGGCCACGGTCTTCCTCGTGCCGGTCTGAGATCCATGCATCTGCCGCCACAGCTCGCCCCCGGACGCGCCGAGCCCTTCGGTTCGCTGGCCCGCGACGGCGGTGTCAACTTCGCCGTCTTCTCCGACCACGCGACTCGCGTCGAGCTCTGCATCTTCGACGGATCGGGGTCGCGCGAGCTGAAGCGCTACCTGTTGCACGGTCCGCACGAGGGTGTGTTCCATGGGTTTCTGGACGGCGTCGGTCCCGGGCTGGTCTACGGCCTGCGCGCGCATGGCGCCTACGCACCCGAACGCGGCCACCGCTTCAACTCCCACAAGCTGCTGCTCGACCCCTGGGCGCGCCAGATCGTTGGTCGCCTGCAGTGGCGGGCGGAGCAGCACGGCTACGAACTCGGTCACCCCGACGGCAGCCGCTCATTCGACGCGCGCGACAACGCGCTGCAAGCCCTGAAGGCGCGCGTCGCAGCGCCGCCGCAGCCGGCGCCCGGCTGGTTCAATGCGCCGCGCCATGCCGCGCGCGACCTGGTCATTTACGAGGTCCACGTCAAGGGTTTCGGCATGGGCCTGCCCGGGCTGCCCGAGGCGCTGCGCGGCACCTATGCCGGCCTTGCGCATCCGGCTTCGGTCGCGCACTTTCGAAATCTCGGCGTGACCACGCTCGAACTGCTCCCGATCCAGTATCACCTGGACGAACCGGGCCTGACGGCCAAGGGCCTGACGAACTACTGGGGCTACAACACGCTCGGCTTCTTCTGCCCCGATCCGCGTTTCGCCGCCTGCAATCGGGGCGACCCGAGCGCGGTGGCCGACGAGTTTCGGGCGATGGTCGCGACGCTGCACGACAACGGACTCGAGGTCGTGCTCGACGTGGTCTACAACCACACCCCCGAAGGCAGCGAGCAAGGCGCCACGCTGTCGATGCGCGGCCTGGACAACGCCGCCTGGTACCGCCTGGCCGACGACGATAGAAGCCGCAGCGAAGACTTCAGCGGCTGCGGCAACACGCTGAACGTGGCGCACCCGCGAGTCACCCAATTCGTGCTCGACTCGCTGCGCTATTGGGTCCACCAGATGGGTGTCGATGGCTTTCGCTTCGATCTGGCGCCGGTGCTCGGCCGCGGTCACCACGCCTTTCATGGCCACGCGGCCTTCTTCACCGCGCTGGCCCAGGATCCGGTGCTGGCCCGCGCACGCTTGATCGCCGAGCCCTGGGACACCGGGCCCGACGGCTACCAGCTCGGCCGTTTCCCGGTCCGATGGCTCGAATGGAACGACAAGTTCCGCGACGCCGCACGCCGCTACTGGCTCGGCCGCGGCGTCAGCCGCGGCGAGTTCGCGCGCCGCTTCACCGCGTCGAACGATCTCTTCCACCACGGCCAGCGCAGCCCGCTCGCGAGCGTCAATTTCATCGCCGCGCACGACGGCTTCACGCTGTCCGACGTGGTCAGCTACAGCCGCAAGCACAACCAGGCCAACGGCGAGGACAACCGCGACGGCCGCCACGACGAGCCGGCGGCCAACTTCGGTGCTGGCCCGCAGGATGACGGCCCTACGGCCGATGCTGCGATCCAGGACACCCGACGCCGTGTCCAGCGCGCGTTGCTCGCCACGCTGCTGCTCGCGCAGGGCACGCCGATGCTCAATGCCGGCGACGAGGTCGGCAACAGCCAGCAGGGCAACAATAACGCCTACTGCCAGGACAACCCCACCGGCTGGATCGACTGGCAGCATGCTGACCGCGAGCTGCTGGCCTTCGTGCAGAGCCTGTTGGCGCTGCGTCGTGCCGAGCCCGCGCTGCGTCATGAGCGCTGGTTCCAGCACGCACCCAGCGCTGCGGGCGAACGCAGCCTGGCCTGGCTGACGCCCGCCGGCCACCCGATGCAGGTGCACGACTGGCACGACGCCGGCCAGCACGCCTTTGCCTGCCGCATTGATGCCTCACCGAAGGACGCGACAACGGCGCAGGCTGTTGGAGACGGCAGCCGCCACCTGCTGATCGCCTTCAACCCCGAGGCCACGGTGCAGGCCTTCGCACTGCCGTCGGGCCACTGGCAGGTGGCGCTCGACAGTGCCGCCGAACTCGAGGTCGGACATCGACCGGCGCCGCATCAAGCGCTCGACGTGCCCGCCCACGCCCTGGTCGTGCTGCGCGACGCAGACCTCGGCTGAGTGTCCGAAGAACATGCGCCTGGACCTCGCCGATCGACGTGCCGCCGGTGTGCTGCTGCACCTGACGTCGCTGCCCGGCCCGAACGGCATCGGCGACTTCGGACCCGACGCCTACCGCTTTGTCGACTGGCTGGCCGCAGCCGGACAGACCCTATGGCAGTGGCTGCCGACGACGCCGATCGGCCCCGGCGATTCACCCTACCAGAGCCCGTCGGCCTTTGGCGGCAGCCCCTTGATGGTCGCCCTGGAGCCGCTGGTCGAGCGCGGCTGGCTGGAACCGCCACAGCCGCCGGCCGTAGGTCTTTCGGCCCGGCGGGTCGACTTCGGCCGAATCATCCCCTGGCGCGACGAACAGCTGCGCGCCGCCGCGCGGGGTTTCATGCAGCGGGCCACGGTGGCCGAGCGCGCCGCCTTCGCCGCCTGGTGCCAACGCGAGGCGGCGTGGCTCGACGACTATGCGCTCTTCATGGCCCTCTTCAACGCCCATGGCATGCGGCCCTGGTGGTTGTGGAGCCAGCCCTTGCGCCGGCGCGACCGTGCCGCACTCAAAGCCGCGCGCAGCCAGCATGCGCACGAGATCGAGCGCTGGCGCTTCGTGCAATGGTGCTGGGACGAACAATGCACAGCGCTCAAGCGCTACGCCAATGACAAGGGCATCGCGCTGATCGGCGACATCCCGATCTACGTCGCCGACAACAGCGCCGATGTCTGGGCGCGTCCCGACCTCTACCAGCTGGAGCCTGACGGCCTGCCGACGGTGATCGCCGGAGCCCCGCCCGACGGCCTCGGCCCCGAGGGCCAGCGCTGGGGCAACCCGATCTACCGTTGGGACCGCATGGCCGATGAAGGCTTCGCCTGGTGGACGCTCCGCGTGAAGCGGGTCCTGGCGCAAGCCGACATCGTGCGAATCGACCACTTCCGCGGTTTCGCCGCCTACTGGGAGATTCCGGCCAGCTCACCGACGGCGCAGGCGGGGCGTTGGGTCACCGGCCCCGGCCGACCGCTCTTCGATGCGATCGAGAAAGCGCTGGGCAGGCTGCCGATCATTGCCGAAGACCTGGGCCTGATCACACCCGACGTCGTCGAGTTGATCGACGCCTGCGGCTTTCCGCGGATGAAGGTCCTGATGTTCGCCTTCGGCGGCGGCGGCGCGCACGCCTACCTGCCGCACAACCATGTGCCGTCGACCATCGTCTACACCAGCACCCACGACACCGACACCGCGCGCGGCTGGTGGGGCCACGCAGGCGACGCCGAGCGCCATTTCGCCGGCACCTACCTGGCCTGCGGCGCCGACGACGTGCACTGGGCGCTGATCCGCGCCGCCTGCAATTCGGTCGCGCGCCTGGCGGTCTATCCGCTGCAGGACGTGCTCGGCCTGGGCAGCGAGGAACGCATGAACCTGCCCGGCACCCTCGGCCCGCACAACTGGAGCTGGCGTTTCGACTGGCCGATGCTCGGTGCCGACACCGCGCGCGTGCTCGGGATGATCACCGCCGCGAGCGGCCGGGCGCCGGACTCCCTGCTGCGCTGAATCGGTGCACACTGGCGGTACTGGGTGCAAGGAGCCGAACATGTCTGCTTGTGTTCGCGTATCGATGGCGGTGATCGCTCTGGTCGCCTCTTCGCAAGTCCATGCCGAGTCGTTGCGCTGCAGCGGCGGGATCGTGGCCGAAGGCGACTCGAGGGTGTCGGTGACCTACAAGTGTGGCCAGCCGCTGGCCAGGGACAGCTACTGTGCGCCGGTCTACTACGTCAACAGCATGTATCCGCTGCCGGAGGTCATCGGCAACTACTACGTGCCCTGTCAGGCGTCGGACGACTGGTTGTACGACCGCGGGCCGGGCAACTTGATGGCCACGGTGCGGTTCCGGTCCGGCACCGTGCAGTCGATCACCTACGGCCGCCTGCCGCGCTAGTGCACCCGACGGCCGCTTGATGTGATGAACCGCAGCGCCGCGCGCTGTCAACGATGACCCTGGGCCTGTACCTGACGCCCATATGAGGAGGACGTCAACGTTCGCGGGCGCGCGTCACCACCGGCGCCGCAGGCCTGCCGGTCCGTCGCGTCGTCGGCGCTTGCCGTCGCCGTGCCGGTAAGCTTGCGCCCTCTTGGCGCCGCCTGGCGCTCATAAACGATTCCTGGGGGATGCGTCGATGTTGCGTGTTCGTTTCTTCGCCGTCGTGGCGACGGCGCTGGTCTTGGCCGCTTGCGGCAAGGCGGGCGAACCCGGCGCCCTGGCCGGCAGGCCGGCGGCCAAGGCCGCGTCCGCCGCTGCGGTGCTCCTGCTGTCGCCCGAAGACCTGCGCAGCGTCACGCTCGGCGGCGCGGGCGGTGGGCCGGTCATCACCGGCTCAGTGCAACCCGAGAAGCGTGCGGACCTGCGCGCGGAAGTGTCGGCAGTGGTCACGCAGGTGCTGAAGGAGAACGGCGATGCGGTGCGCAAAGGTGACCTGCTGATTCGCCTGGACGACATGGCGATCCGCGAGTCGTTGCAGTCGGCCGACGCTTCGGCACGCGCTGCGGCGCAGGCCTTCGAGCAGGCCGAAAAATCGGTGCAGCGCCTGAAGACCCTGCAAGCTCAGGGCATGAGCTCGCTGCAGGCGCTTGAAGATGCCGAAGTCCGGCGCAACAGCGCGCAAAGCGAACTGGTGGCTTCGCGCTCGCGCGTCGCGACGGCACAGCAGCAGCTGCGCCGCACCGAGGTGCGGGCGCCCTTCGACGGCGTCGTCAGCGAGCGCAAGGCCTCGGTCGGCGACACGGCCCAGGTTGGCAAGGAACTGGTCAAGGTCATCGGCCCGTCGAGCATGCGTTTCGAGGGCCTGGTGTCGGCCGACCGCATGCACGAGATCAAGGTCGGGCAGCCGGTGTCTTTTAGCGTCAACGGCTTTCCCGACGTCCAGTTCGCCGGGATGGTCCGGCGCGTCGACGCCTCGGCCAATGCGGCGACGCGCCAGGTCGAGGTGATCGTCGACTTTGCCGACGCCGCCAAGGCGCCGCGTGTGGCCGGGCTGTATGCCGAAGGCCGCATCCAGGCCGAGGGTGCGGTGGTGCTGATGCTGTCCGAGAGTTCGATCGTGCAGACCGGCGGGCAGGCGGCGGTGTGGCGCGTCAAGGACGGGCGCATCGCCCGGGTCGCGGTGCAACTCGGCGACCGCGACGAACGCCGCGGCGAGTTCCCTGTGAAGAGCGGCCTGGCCGACGGCGACATGATCCTGCGCAACCCGGGCAGCAGCCTGGTCGAAGGCCAGCAGGTCGAATTCGCCAAGGCTGCGCCGGCACCCGTGGGCGCGGCCAGCGCCGCCGCCAAGTAGATCCCAGGAGGCCCCGATGTTCCTGTCCGACTTCAGCATCAAGCGCCCGGTCGCGACCGTCGTGATCATCATCGCCCTGATGGGCCTGGGCGTGCTGGCGCTGACCAAGCTGCGCGTGAACCAGATCCCGGACGTCGAGCAGCCCTTGCTGGTCCTCAACGTGCCTTACCCCGGCGCATCGCCCGACTCTGTCGAGCGCGAGGTCATCAACCGGATCGAGAAGTCGCTGCAGACGATTTCCGGCGTCGATCAGGTGCGTTCGACCGCCAGCGAGGGCAACGCCCGGGTCTTGCTGATCTTCAACTTCGACAAGAACATGATCGAGGCCGCCGACGAGGTGCGCAACGCGATCGGCAGCGTGCGCCACAAGCTGCCGACTGAGATCCGCGAGCCGGTGCTGACGCGCGTCGACCCCGCCGCGCAGCCGATCGTGCAGCTGGCCTTGTCGTCCACGAAGCAGACACATGCCGCGATCTCGCGCTTGGCCGAGGACGACCTGGCCGACCAGTTCAGAGGCATCCCTGGCGTGGCGACGGTCAACGTCAATGGCTCGCTGCACCGAGAGTTGTCGGTGTTGCTGCATGCCGAGAAGCTGCGCGAGTACTCGATCTCGGTGACCGAGGTCGTGGCCGCCCTGCGCGCCCAGAACACGACCGCGCCGGTGGGCAAGGTGCGCGGGGCGCTCGAAGACCAGAGTATCCGCCTCGTCGGCCGCATCGAAGCGCCGGCCGAGTTCGAGCAGATCGTGATCCGTCGCCGCGGCAACGAACTGCTGCGCCTGGGCCAGGTGGCGAGCATCGCCGACGCCTTTGCCGAGCAGACCAGCTATTCGATGCGCAACGGCCGGCCCAATGTCGGCCTGTCGGTCACCCGTTCGCGCGATGCCAGCACGGTGAGCGTTGCGGCCGAAGTGCGCAAGCTGCGCGCCGTGATCGCCAAGACCCTGCCCGAAGGCACGACACTCGAGATCACCCAGGACGGCGGCGTCGACGCCCAGGACAGCCTGAACAACGTGGTCCACGCCCTGATCTTCGGCGCGGGCCTGACCATCTTCGTGGTCTACATCTTCCTCAACTCCTGGCGCTCGACCCTGATCACTGCGCTGTCGTTGCCGACCTCGGTCGTCGCGGCCTTCATCGCCGTCTGGTTGGCTGGCTTCACGCTCAACTTCATGAGCCTGCTGGGCCTGTCGCTGGCGATCGGGGTACTGATCGACGACGCCATCGTCGTGCGCGAGAACATCGTGCGCCACATGGAGCGCGGCGAGGACCGGCGCACCGCGGCGCTGAACGGCACCGCCGAGATCGGCCTCGCGGTGGCCGCGACGACCTTCTCGATCGTCGCTGTCTTCGCCCCGGTGGCCTTCATGCCCGGGGTGTCGGGTGAGTGGTTCCGGCCCTTCGGCATCACCGTGGTGGCCTCGGTCCTGGTCAGCCTGTTCATCTCGTTCACGCTCGACCCGATGCTCTCGGCCTACTGGGGTGACCCACCCGGCCACCACGAAGCGCCCAAGCGCGGCATCAGCCTGCAGCTGCAGCGCTTCAACCACTGGTTCGACCACCAGGCCGACCGCTATGGCCGCGTCATCGCCTGGGCTCTGCACCACCGGCGCTGGATGTTCCTGATGGCGCTCGTGAGCCTGGTCGGCGCGCTCGGCCTGCAATACAAGTTCGGCGGCTCGAGCTTCCTGCCATCGTCCGACGCCGGCACGCTGGCAATCGAGGTGCGCACGCCGGCCTCGTCGAGCCTGGAGTACGCCCGGGCCAAGGTGGAGGCGGTGGCTGCGCTGGCGCGCACCCTGCCCGAAACCACGGCCACCAACAGTTCGGTCAATCCGGGCGGCGGCCGCGTCTACGTCGACATCGGCAAGAGCACGGAGCGAAAGCGCGCCCACACCGCGATCGCCAAGGATCTGCGGGTGCTGACGGCACGCCTGGTCGGTGCCGAATACACCGTGCTCGAAGACCTCAATATGGGGGCGCAGAAGCCGGTCCAGATCCGCTTCAACGGCACGGATTCGAGGAAGCTGCTGGAGATCACCAACGCCTTCATGGACAAGCTGCGCCAGGTGCCTGGTGCGGTGGATGTCGGCCTGTCGGAGCAGGATCCGCAGGATGAGTTGAAGATCGAGCTCGACCGTGGCTTGGCCAACGCGCTGGGCATCTCGGCGGCCGATGCAGCGCAGGCCCTGCGCGTGGCCTTCGCCGGCGTCGAGGTTGGCGACTGGGTCGACCCGAACGGCGAGACGCGCGACGTCGCGGTGCGTCTGGCGCCGGAGGACCGCGTCGACGCCAGCAATATCGAGCGCCTGCCGATCGCGGTGGCCGGCGGTGGCCAGATCGTGCCGCTCGACCAGATCGCCAAGGTGACCATCGGCAAAGGGCCGAGCCAGATCCAGCACGCCGAGGGCAAGCGCACGATCGCCGTCACTGCGAACGCGCAGGGGCGATCGTCGGGCGAAGTCACCGCCGACGCGCTGAAGATCGCCCAGGCGATCGACTTCCCGTCCGGCTACGGCATCGAGCTGGCGGGCGCCTCGCGCGACCAGCAGCAGGTGTTCGGCGCGATGGGCACCGCGCTGGCCTATGGCGTGGCCCTGATGTACCTGATCCTGGTCGTCCAGTTCGGCTCGTTCACCGCGCCGCTGCCGGTGATGCTGTCGCTGCCGCTGTCCCTGATCGGCGTCGTGCTGGCCCTCCTGGCCACCGGCGGCACGCTCAACCTGATGAGCTTCATCGGCGTGATCATGTTGATGGGCCTGGTGGCCAAGAACGCGATCCTGCTCCTCGACGCCACCCGGACGCAGGAGGCGGAAGGGGTCGAGCGCGAGGAAGCGCTGATGAACGCGGGCAGGAAGCGCCTGCGACCGATCCTGATGACCACCTTCGCGCTGATCGCCGGCATGCTTCCGGTGGCGATCGGCATCGGCGAAGGCAGCGAGTTCTACCGCCCGATGGCGGTGGCGATCATCGGCGGCACCATCACGTCGACCCTGTTGACCCTGCTGGTGATCCCGAGCTTCTATGACTCGATCGAGATCTCGCGTGACCGCGCGGTGGCCAAGTTCCATGCGCGCGCGCAGCGCTGGAATCCGTTCTTCGCCTTCGTGGTGACCCTGCTCGAAGCCCTGTGCACGCTGGTCCTCTTGCGCAGTGTGTGGCGCGGCCTGCTGCGCCTGTGGCGCCTGGTCACGGGCCGCGGTGTGGCGGATCGCGCCGCCACGGCCGCCAACGCCTGAGGTCGCGCAACCGCGGCCATCGCGGCGCCGGTACGGTATCGCACGGAACGCGCCGGGCGATCGAACGAGACTGCTTTCAGCGGCGTGCCTGCTGGCAATCGCCGCGCACGTCGGTTCGATCCCGGTGCCCATGACGAAAGTACGCCTGGGGTACGAATGCGGCTGGGCAACTGGGTATCGGTCCCGCGAGTTCCTTCGCGCCGAGCACTAGCAGCCCTCCGGCGAAGCGGCCTCAGCCGAAGGGTCGCACGCCGATCCACGCGGCGTGGGCCCAGAAGGCAAACCCGGCCCAGGCGAGGCCGCCGATCGCGACCGTCGCCAGCGTGGGCATCAGCCGGCCCGCCGGGACGCTGGTGCCCGCGGCCCGGTCACGGGCACGCGCGGCGCGAAAGCTGAACACCGCCCAGACCAGGAAGCTGCCGAACAGCAGCAGGTCGGCCAGGGTGTTGTTGGCCATCAGGTGGGCCAGGGCCCAGACCTTCACGCCCAGCACCATCGGATGGCGCAGCCGCGCCTTGACGGCGTTGCCAGGGACGTAGGCGGCGGCGAGAAACACGAAGGCGACCAGGGTCAGCGGGGCGGCCAGGTGGCGCAGCCCGGGCGACGAGGGCCACAACACCGCGGGATGCTGGCGCGCCAGGCCGTAGCCCCAGACGATGAGCACGAAACCGGTGATCGACGCCAGCGAGTACAGACCCTTCCATCCGTTCGGTCCCAGGCGCGCGATCTGGCGCCCTCGAAAGTCCTCGGCCACGATGCGCACCGAATGAACACCGAGGAACAGCAGCAGGCCGGTGATCAAGAGGGTCATGGTGGGCTCGGCGGTGGCGGCGGATGGCTGATTCTCGCCTTGCGAGCCGCGCGCTCAGAACACCCGATAGCGGAGGTAGGCCGCCTGCGGGTCTTCGCCAGCCCGGATGGCGCGCGCCATGTCGCCCTCGGTGGACATCTTTTTCTCGGCGGCGTCGATCACGGCGGCGACATCTGCCGCGCCGATGAGGATGATCCCGTCGCGGTCGGCCAGCACGTGGTCGTCCGGCAGCACTTGCAGGCCACCGATGGCGATCGGTTCGCCGAAGGCCTCGGCACGCCAGGCGCAGACGATGTCGATCGGCGTGCGAAAGCGGGCGAAGACCGGGAAGCCCTGGTCGGCGACCGCCTGCACGTCGCGGCAACCACCGTCGACGATGTAGCCGCGAACGCCCTTGATGGCCAGCGCCTCGGCCGAGAGGCCGCCGAACAGCGCCCGCGTGTCGTCCTGCGGTTGACACACGACGACATGGCCGCTCGGGGCGCGCGAGAGCAGGCCGGCCCACTCGTACAAGGAGCTGTGCTTGTCGAGCGTCGGGTCCGGCCGCCCGCGGACCGTGTACACCGGCCCGGCCGCTTTCATCGTCGGCTCCAGGCCGCCGATGCTGCGCGGCAGCACACGAATGCCCAAGCCCATGTCCTTCATCACATCGTGAACCACGGCGCTGTGGCAGGCCTGCAGGCGATCGGCGATGTTCATGGGGGTTGCTCCGGCGAGGGCGTGCGGATCATTGTCACGCACCCCGGGCCCATTGCCAGCCTGACCTAGCCCTGCGTCAACGCGGCCTGTTGGCCTAGGCTTCGACCTTGGTGCGAAGGCGCTCCTCCTGAGCCTGCAGCTCGGGGGTGAACTCGGCACCGAAATCAGCGGCCTCGAATACTGGACGGATCTCGATCTCGGATTCGCCTTCCATCGGGTTGGGGCAGCGCCGGACCCATTCGACGGCCTCTTCCATCGACTTGACCTGCCACAACCAGAACCCGGCGACGAGTTCCTTGGTCTCCGAAAATGGGCCGTCGACCACGGACCGTTGGGGACCCGAGAAGCGCACCCGCTTGCCCTTGGCGCTCGGGTGCAAGCCCTCGCCCGCGAGCATCACGCCGGCCTTGACGAGCACCTCGTTGAAATTGCCCATCGCTGCAAGCAGCTCAGTGCCGGGCATTTCGCCGGCTTCCGACTGGCTCGTGGCCTTCACCATCACCATGACACGCATCGTCATTTCTCCTTCAATCGGTTGCTGGAGTCGTCCGTGGCGGGCGCCTCTGAAACCACGACGAACCAGAGTGCCGCTGCTCGACACGCGCTCTTATACGATCATCGATGTCGCCACGCCGGTTTGCAGGTCGTGGCCAGGGTTCTTTCGAAAGCGGCGGACGATGAATTCGAGCGAAGCGATGCGGGTGGCCGTGGTGACTGGCGGCGCCAAGGGGATTGGATGGGCGACGGTCGAAGCCCTGGTGAGGGCTGGCGCCATTCCGGTCCTCTTCGACCGCGACCCGCAGGCGCTGGCGGCCGCACAGGAGACTTTGACCCGGCGAGGGGTCGACCACCTCCTGGTGCAGGTCGACGTGACCGATGAGGCGGCCGTCGATGCCGCCTTCGAGCGGGTCATCGCGGGCTACGGGCGGGTCGACATCCTCGTCAACAACGCCGGCATTGCGCGCCGCCGGCCGACTGTCGAGCTGCCGCTGGCCGACTGGCAGGCGGTGGTCGACCTGAACCAGACCGGCGTCTTCCTGTGTTGCCGCGCTGCGGCGCGCTCGATGCTGCCGGCCGGTCGCGGTGCGATCGTCAACGTGGCGTCGATCATGGGCCTGTCCGGCGGCGGGCCGTATCCGAACCTGGCCTATCACGCAAGCAAGGGCGCGGTCGTCAACCTGACTCGAGCCCTGGCGGTCGAATGGGCAGGGCGGGGCATTCGTGTCAACGCCGTGGCGCCGGCCTGGGTGCGCACGGACCTGACCCGCAAGTTGCTGAGCGACTCTGAAATGGTGGCCCGCATCCTCGACAGCGTGCCGATGCGCGCACTCGCGGAGCCTGCCGACGTCGCCGACGCCATCGTCTTCCTGGCCTCAGACCGGGCGCGGCTGATCACCGGACACACCCTGCCGGTCGACGGCGGCTACTTGGCGCAGTA
>DATDES010000020.1:0-10726 GCA_036522975.1 Burkholderiaceae bacterium
TCGATCGAGAAGGTGGCCTACAGGCCACTGCGCAACGCACCCCGCCTGGCGCCGCTGATCACGGCCATGGGGATGAGCCTGTTGCTGCAGACCCTGGCGATGATCATCTGGAAGCCCAATCCCAAGCCCTACCCGATCCTGCTGCCGAACGACCCGATCGACCTCGGCGGGCCGGTGATCAGCGTCGTGCAGTGCCTGATCCTCGGCCTCACGGTGGTCATCCTGGCCGGGCTGATGTACCTGGTGAACCGAACCAAACTCGGCCGCGCGATGCGTGCGACCGCCGAGAATCCGCGCGTCGCGGCCCTGATGGGGGTGCGCCCCGACATGGTGATTTCTGCCACCTTCATCATCGGCGCGGCGCTGGCTGCGGTGGCCGGCGTGATGTGGGCGGCGAACTACGGGACCGTGCAGCACTCGATGGGCTTCCTGCCGGGCCTCAAGGCCTTCACCGCGGCGGTGCTCGGCGGCATCGGCAACCTGGGCGGTGCGGTGGTCGGCGGCGTGCTGCTCGGCTTGGTCGAGGCCATCGGTGCGGGCTACCTGGGCGACCTGACGGGCGGCGTGCTCGGCAGCCATTACGCCGACATCTTCGCCTTCGCGCTGCTGATCCTGGTGTTGACGCTGCGACCGTCGGGACTGCTCGGCGAGCGCGTTGCCGACCGGGCGTGAGGAGGGCCGCGCGATGATGAAGAACAAGCTCTTCGTTTTCCTGCTCGCTGCCGTCGCGCTGATTGCGCTGCCGCTGTTGGCCCAGCAGTTCGGCCAGGGCTGGGTTCGGATCATGGCGCTCGCGCTGCTCTACGTGCTGCTGGCGCTGGGCCTGAACATCGTGGTCGGCTATGCCGGCCTGCTCGATCTCGGCTTCGTCGCCTTCTATGCGCTCGGCGCGTATATGTACGCCTTGCTCGCCTCGCCGCACCTGTCGGAGAACTTCGAGGCCATCAAGGCCGCCTTCCCCGATGGCCTGCATTCCCCGATCTGGCTGGTGATCCCGCTCGCGGCCCTGTTTGCCGGGTTGGCTGGCGCGCTCCTCGGCGCACCGACGCTGAAGTTGCGTGGCGACTACCTCGCCATCGTGACCCTGGGCTTCGGCGAGATCATTCGGGTGTTCCTGAACAACCTCGAACACCCGGTCAATATCACCAACGGCCCGCGCGGCCTCGACCGCATCGACTCGATGACCTTCTTCGGGCTGCTCGATTTCGGCAAGGGCATCTCGATCGGTGACTTCAGGATTCCATCGGTCACGCTCTACTTTTACCTCTTCCTGGCATTGGTGGTCGCGAGCGTCGTGATCTGCCACCGCCTCGAGAACTCGCGCATTGGCCGGGCCTGGATGGCGATCCGGGAAGACGAGATCGCTGCCAAGGCGATGGGCATCAACACCCGCAACATGAAGCTACTGGCGTTTGCGATGGGAGCCACGTTCGGGGGCGTGTCGGGTTCCATGTTCGCGTCGTTCCAGGGCTTCGTCTCGCCCGAATCATTCAGCCTGATGGAGAGCGTGATGATCGTGGCGATGGTCGTGATCGGCGGCATCGGCCACATCCCGGGCGTGATCCTCGGTGCGGTGATGCTCGCGGCGTTGCCTGAAGTGCTGCGCTACATCGCCGGCGACCTGCAGAACTACACCGGAGGACGCATCGACTCGGCGATCCTACGCCAGCTGCTGATCGCGCTGGCGATGATCATCATCATGCTGGTGCGGCCGCGCGGCTTGTGGCCATCGCCGGAGCATGGCAAGGCGGCACCGACGCCGCTGCCGGCAAAGTGAGGGAGCGAGCGTGAGCAGTGCAGTTCTCCAGGTCAAAGGGGTTTCCAAGCGCTTCGGCGGCCTGCAGGCGCTGTCCGATGTCGGCATCACGATCCTGCCCGGCCAGGTGTATGGATTGATCGGCCCCAACGGCGCCGGGAAGACGACGTTTTTCAATGTCATCACCGGTCTGTACACACCGGACTCCGGCAGTTTCGAGCTTGGCGGCGAAACCTACAAGCCCGAAGCCGTGCACCAGGTGGCCAAGGCGGGCATCGCCCGCACCTTCCAGAACATCCGCCTGTTTGCCGAAATGACGGCACTTGAAAACGTCATGGTCGGCCGCCACGTGCGCACCCATTCGGGACTGATGGGCGCGGTCTTCCGCACCCCCGGCTTCAAGGCCGAGGAAGCGGCGATCACGGCCCGCTCACGCGAGTTGCTCGAGTACGTCGGCATCGCCAAGTTCGCCGAGTACAAGGCCCGCACGCTGAGCTACGGTGACCAGCGCCGCCTCGAGATCGCGCGCGCGCTGGCGACCGATCCGAAGCTGATCGCCCTGGACGAGCCGGCGGCCGGCATGAATGCCACCGAGAAGATCGTTCTGCGCGAGCTGATCGACCGCATCCGCAAGGATGGCCGCACGATCCTGCTGATCGAGCACGATGTGAAGCTGGTGATGGGCCTGTGCGATCGCGTCACGGTGCTCGACTACGGCAAGCAGATCGCCGAGGGCACGCCGGGCGACGTGCAGAGGGACGAAAAGGTGATCGAGGCCTATCTGGGTGCGGGCCACAAGGCCCATTGAGGAAGCGAAGATGGCAAGCACCCTGCTGAAAGTCACGGGCCTGAAGGTTGCCTACGGCGGCATCCAGGCCGTCAAGGGCGTCAGTTTCGAAGTCCAGCAAGGTGAGCTGGTCAGCCTGATCGGCGCCAATGGCGCCGGCAAGACCACCACGCTGAAGGCCGTCACCGGCATCCAGTCCGTCGCCGCAGGCGAGATCGAGTTCATGGGCCGGTCGATCAAGGGTCAGGGCGCCTGGGATCTGGTCAAGCAGGGCCTGGTGATGGTGCCCGAGGGCCGAGGCACCTTCGCGCGCATGACCATCACCGAGAACCTGCAGATGGGCGCTTTCGTGCGCAACGACACCGAGGTCGATGCCGACATCGACAAGGTCTTCGCCATCTTCCCACGCCTGAAGGAGCGGGCCAAGCAACTCGCCGGTACGATGAGTGGCGGCGAGCAGCAGATGCTCGCGATGGGCCGGGCCCTGATGGCCCGACCCAAGGTCCTGCTGATGGACGAGCCGTCCATGGGCCTGTCGCCGATCATGGTCGACAAGATCTTCGAGGTTGTCGCCGACATCCACAAGCAGGGTACGACGATCCTGCTCGTCGAGCAGAACGCCAGCCGAGCGCTGGCGTTGGCCGATCGAGGCTACGTGATGGAGTCAGGCGAAGTCACGATGAGCGGCGACGCCAAGGGCCTGCTGGCCGACCCCCGGGTTCGCGCTGCCTACCTCGGCGAGTGAGCCCGTGGCGTTGGGTTGCCATGGCGGCCGGCTCCAGGAGTCGGTTCCCCACTGCGGCAAGCCTGCTGATGGCATCATCGCGGCCTCGCGCCAGGGCGCGTAGATCCGACGCCCCGCCCAACGACCGTGACTGCCGAGCCCCACGAGGACTTCATGAGGACCCTGCCCAAAGCCCGAACCGCCGCCATTTTCCTGTTGACCCTTGCCATGCCCGTGACTTGGGCCCAGACGACACCGACCAAGCCCGCCAACCCAGCGGCCAAACCCATGGCCGGGTCCAGCGGCAAGACGCTCAGTGGCAGTTCCTCAGGTGGCGGCAAGATGATGACGCGCGACGAGTTGCGCATCTGCCTGAAACGCCGGGATGATCTCAACCAGAACGCGAAGGCCCTGGAAGCACAGCGACCCGGCCTGGACAGGGAGCGCGACGAGTTGAAGACTGCCGGCGAAGCCTTGAAAGCCGAACGCGCAGAACTCGACCGCCAGTTCCAGCCCGTCAACGAATGGCAGGGCAAGGCACGCGCGCATACGGCAGACGTCGAGGCCTTCAACAAGCGCAGTGCCTCGGTGGCGCAGGCGCCCCGCAGCGAGCAAGAACAACTGACCCAGGAACTGAAGGTCGAGCGAGATCGGTTGGAGAAGGTGCGTGAGGCCCTGGCGGCTGAAGAGGCCAGGATCGTTCCGGCGTACAAGGCCCTCGCCGCGGCCCACAACGAGAAAGTGCTTTCCCGTGACACCAGGGTCACTGACTGGAATGCGCGCAATGCAGCGGCCGTCGAAGCGGCGGTGAAGCAGCAGGAGGTGCGGGACTTGTGGGTCAGCGAATGCGGCAACCGGCAGTACCTCGAAGACGACGAAAAGGCCATCAAGGCCGGAAGATGAGGGAGACCCACTTGGACCACGCGAATCCCCTGCTGCAGGAATGGGCCGCGCCCTACGCACTGCCGCCGTTTGCCGCCTTGCGCCCGGAGCACTTTGCGCCGGCCCTCAAGCAGGCGATGCAGCAACATCGCGGCGAACTCGACACGATCGCCCAGCAGACCGAGGGGCCCAGTTTCGACAACACGCTGGCGCGATTCGACGCCTCGGGCCGTTTGCTGGCACGCCTGGAGGGGGTGTTCCACAACCTGTGTTCATCGGAGACCTCGCCTGCACTTCAGCAGGTGCAGCGCGAGATGGCCGAACCGATCGCGGCGCACTCGAACGCCGTCTACATGCATGCCGGCCTGTTTGCGCGCATCGACGCCTTGCATGCGCAGCGTGCCCAGCTGGCGCTTACCCCAGAGCAGCGGCGCATGCTCGAACAGACGCACCTCGACTTCGTGCGTGCGGGCGCACGCCTCGCCCCCGCGGCGCAGGCCCGCTATGCCGTGCTGATGGAGCGCCTGGCTGGGCTCACGACGCAATTCGGGCAGAACGTGCTGGCCGATGAGAGCGCGTACCGCTTGACGCTGGCGAACGAAGCCGATCTGGCCGGCCTGCCCGAGTTCGTGCGCGCCGCAGCCCAGCAGGCGGCCGCCGACCGCGGGCTCCCGGGTCATGTCATCACTCTGTCGCGCTCCCTGCTGGTGCCGTTCCTGACTTTCAGCGAGCGGCGCGATCTGCGCGAGCAGGCCTGGCGCGCCTGGACCGGCCGCGGCGAACATGCCGGCACCAGCGACAACCGGGCCATCGTTCGCGAGATTCTGGTGTTGCGTGCCGAGCAGGCAACGTTGCACGGGCACACCAGCTACGCGGACTACGCACTCGCCAATACGATGGCCCGCGAGCGATCGGCAGTGCAGGGCCTGCTCGACAACGTCTGGCAGCGCGCGGTGCCGGCGCTCGAGCGCGAACGCGCGCAATTGCAGGCCCTCATGGACGAGGCCGGCACTACCCACGCGATCGAAGCCTGGGACTGGCGCTTCTGGGCCGAGAAGGTCCGCCAACGCACGTACGCGCTCGACGACGCGGAGATCAAGCCCTACTTCGCGCTCGAACGCATGGTGGCGGCGGCCTTCGACTGCGCCGAGCGCCTGTTCGGCGTGCGCTTCGCCGAGCGCGCCGACCTGCCGGTCTACCACCCCGATGTCAGGGCCTACGAGATGCGCGACCTCGACGGCCGAGTCGCCGGCATCTTCCTGCATGACAACTTCGCCCGGCCCAGCAAGCGCAGTGGCGCGTGGATGAGTTCGTTCCGCCAGCAGACGAAGAACGGCGGCGAGGTGATCCCGATCATCCTCAATAACAACAACTTCGCCAAGGCAGCGGCGGGCGAGCCCACCCTGCTGTCCTTCGACGATGTGCGCACCCTGTTCCACGAGTTCGGCCACGGCCTGCACGGCTTGTTGTCGAATGTGGGCTACGAGCGCCTGTCGGGCACCAACGTGCTGCGCGACTTCGTCGAGTTGCCGTCGCAGTTGTTCGAGCACTGGATGAGCGAGACGGCGGTGCTGCGCCGCCATGCGCGCCATGTCGTGACCGGGGAGCCGATCCCCGACGCCCTGATCCAGCGCCTGGCCGCGGCGCGGCGTTTTGGCCAGGGCTTCGAGAGCGTGCGTTATACCGCCAGCGCTTTGACCGACCTGGCTGTGCACAGCCTGCCGTGGGCCGAGGTACCCGAAGACGTGGTCGCCTTCGAGGCCGAGGTGCTGCGCCGGCGCGGCTTGCCGTCGGGGGTGGGTATCAATCACCGCTTCACCCACTTCCAGCATCTGTTTGCCGGGTCGGGCTATGCCGCGGGCTACTACGTGTACATGTGGGCCGAGGTCCTCGATGCCGACGCCTACGACGCCTTCATCGAAGCCGGCGATCCGTTCGACGCGGCAGTTGCCGCACGCCTCAAGCAGCACATCTACGCCGCCGGCGACAGTGTCGAGCCGGGCTCGACCTATGTGGCCTTCCGCGGCCGCACCGCGCAGATCGAGCCGATGCTGAAGAAGCGGGGTCTGCTCGAGCCGGCCTAGCGCAGCGTCAGGCGCATCGTGTCGTTGTCGCGCTTCATCTGAAAGCGCGTCAAGAAGCTGTTGCCGAGCAGGATGTGCTGCATGGTCGAAGGCATCACGACGGCTTCGACGTTGGCGACCTCGACGTCGCCGACGCGCACCGACGAGAGCGTGACGACGTTGACCGGGATTCGGCCATTGGCCGTGCCCGCGAAGCCGCGCGGCGCGTTCTTGTAGTTGAGGCCGATGCGATCGGCGTCGGCCTGTCCCAGGGCGATCGCCGTTGCACCGGTGTCGACCATGAATGTCACAGCCTTGCCATTGATCTGGCCGGCGGTCGTGAAGTGGCCACCACTGCCGGCCGTCAGCACGATCTCGGCGCCGCTGCCGGTTCCCCGCTCATCGGCAGCACCGAGACGCACCTGGCTGGCGCCTGCAAGCAAGAGGCGGCGCTGGCCGCCGACATCCACCTCGGCCTGTGTCGCCGACAGCGACAGCAGCCGCACCCCTTGCACGGTGGCGCCCACCCCGACCACGCGCGGCACGCCATCGATGACCAGAAGGGCCTGGCGCGTGCCCATGCTGCCGTTGAGGGTGACGGTCTGCGCCGACGCCGACGCCGCGGCAGTCAGGATGGCGGCGAGAAGGAGCCGCTTCTGGCGCACGGTCGTCAATCGCGGAAGTTGTCGAACTTCAGGGGCACGTCGGTCACCTCGCGTCGCAGCAGCGCGATCACGCTCTGCAGTTCGTCGCGCTTGGCGCCGGAGATGCGCACCAGGTCGCCCTGGATCGCGGCCTGAACTTTCAGCTTGCTCTGCTTCACGAGGGTCTGGATCTTCTTGCCCAGCTCGCCGTCGATGCCGCACTTCACGCCCACCGGCTGGCGCACCTTGTCGCCGCCGACCTTCTCGATCTTCGCGCTGTCGTCGAGAAAGCGCACGTCGACGCCCCGCTTGGCCAGCTTGGCCAGCAGGAGGTCCTTGACTTGGCCGATCTGGAAGTCGCTGTCGGCATGCAGGGTCAGTTCGCGCTCCTTGGCGCCTTTCTCGGTCAGGTCGATGCGCGCGGCCGAGCCCTTGAAGTCGAAGCGCGTGCCGATCTCCTTGTTGCTCTGCTCAACGGCGTTGCGCAACTCGACGAAGTTGGGTTCGAGAACGGTGTCGAAGCTGGGCATGAGAAATCGCGGGTCGGATCGCAATGATCGGTCAAAATTCTGCCATGCCGAATGCCTCGACAACCAACTTGCCGATTGAACATGGCGTGAACCTGCGCACGTTCAACAGCTTCGGCTTGCCGGCAACCGCGCACACGCTGGTCCGGATCGACAGCGACTCGGCGCTGCGCCGTGTGATCGACCACCCGGAATTGGGCCGGGTGCCGAAGTTCATCCTCGGTGGGGGCAGCAACGTCGTGTTTACCCGCGATCCCGAGGCGGTCGTGCTCAAGGTTGAGGTTCGCGGGCGGCGCCTGGTGCAAGAGCGGCCCGAGGCCTGGATCGTCGAGGCCGGCGCGGGCGAGAACTGGCACGATACGGTGGCCTGGACGCTCGCGCAGGGCTGGCCGGGGCTGGAGAACCTGGCCTTGATACCTGGTTCGGTCGGTGCGGCGCCGGTGCAGAACATCGGTGCGTATGGGGTCGAGTTGAAGGATCGCTTCCATTCGCTCGATGTCGTCGACCTGGTCACCGGCCGTAGCGTGACCCTGGACGCGTCGATGTGCCACTTCGGCTACCGCGACAGCGTCTTCAAGAGGGACCTCGCCGGCAAGGGCGTGATCACGCGCGTGCGCTTCGCCTTGCCGCGGCCATGGCATCCGGTCCTCGGTTACCTCGAACTCGAACGCAAGATGCACGAAACTGGCCTCACCGCGCCTGATGCGCAGACGGTGTTCGACTGGGTGTGTTCGATCCGGCGCGGCAAGCTGCCCGACCCCGCATCGATCGGCAATGCCGGCAGCTTCTTCAAGAATCCGGTGGTCAGTGTCGAGCAGTGTCGGGACATCATCGGCCGCGATCCGATGGTCGTGCACTACCCGCTCCCGGACGGCAGCGTGAAGCTGGCCGCGGGCTGGTTGATCGATGCCTGCGGCTGGAAGGGCAAGTCGATCGGCCGCGCCGGGGTCTACGACAAGCAGGCACTGGTGCTCGTCAACCGCGGTGGCGCCTCGGGTGCCGAGGTCGTCACCCTGGCGCGGGCAATCCAGGAGAGCGTGTACGGGCGCTTCGGCATCCGGCTCGAGCCCGAGCCCGTGGTTGTCTAGGCGCGCCTCTATCCGCGCGGGACACGTTGGGCCGATTTGGGCCGGAACGCCTTGCACACGGCCTCGTCTGTCTCCAAGTAAGGCCCATCAATCAGGTCGATGCAATACGGCACCGCTGCAAAGATGCCATGCACGGCTGGAACGGCCAACGGCAATCCCTCCAGGGTCTCGGCGATCGACTTCGGCTGGCCCGGAAGGTTGATGATCAGGCACTGCTTGCGGATCACTGCAATCTGTCGGGAAAGGATGGCTGTCGGCACGAAATGCAGGCTGATCTGCCGCATCTGCTCGCCAAAGCCGGGCATGACCTTGTCGGCCACGCGCAGCGTCGCCTCGGGGGTGACGTCACGCCGTGCCGGGCCAGTGCCGCCCGTGGTGAGAACCAGCTCGCAATGCTGGTGATCGACCAGATCGATCAGCGCGGCGGCAATGCCGGCTTCCTCGTCGGGAATCACGCGGGTGTCCCAATCGATCGGGTTGCGCAGCGCCCTCGTGAGCCAGGCTTGGAGGGCCGGGAGGCCCTTGTCTTCGTAGATACCGGCCGAGGCGCGGTCGCTCACCGACAGCAGGCCGATCTTGACGCGGTCAGGGCCTTCACTCATCGGCGTGCACCAGGGTGGGCTTGATGAACTGGAACAGCTCGCGCCAAGCGCGCCCGTGGCGCTGCTCGGGCGGCAAGGTCGCTTCCTTGCGCGCATTGCGGATCAGGGTGCGCAGGTGCTGGGCGTCGGTGGCAGGATGGTCGGTCAGCCAGCGCGTGAGTGCTTCATCGTTCGCCACCAGTTCGACGCGCCAATGCTCGGCCCGATGCAGGGCCAGCGCGTCATGCGCCTGGCCGAGCTGGGCCTGAGCCACCGCTTCTTGCAGGGGCGCCAGGTCGGCCTGACGCATCAGCTTGCCGATCAGCTGGCGCTGGCGGCGCCGGCCCTCGTGCGAACGCGTACGCTGGTACTCGTGCAAGGCGTCGCGCAGCGCATCGGGCATGTCCAGGGCCCCCAGGCGGGCCTCGGACAAGGCGGCCAGCGCCTCGCCGAGGGCCTGCTGCTCGTGGGCCTGCTTCTTCAGCGAGGTCTTGCTCGGCCGCTCGTCGTCGTCGTGCGCGGTGATGGGGACAAAGCGGGGCATTCGCGGTCGTTGGAGGCTGCTCGGTATGATAGTTTGAAGTGCACAACGATCGGCCCCGATGACACGACCCACTGTCTTTGCTCATACCCGCGACCAGTTTCAGCAGATCGTCGAGGAGGCCCTTGCGATCACCCGCCGCGTCGGGGCCAGCGACGCCGGCGCCGAAGTGTCGGAAGGGGTCGGGCTGTCGGTCTCTGTGCGCAAGGGCGAACTCGAGAACGTCGAACGCAACCGCGACAAGTCGCTCGGCGTGACGGTCTATGTCGGGCAGCGCCGCGGCAATGCCAGCACTTCGGACTTTTCGCGCTGGGCGATCGAGCAAACGGTGCAGGCCGCGTACGACATTGCACGCTTCACAGCCGAAGACCCAGCCGCCGGCCTGCCCGACGAGGCCGATGTGGCGCCGCCGAAAGTCGCGGCGCGTGACCTCGACCTGTTCCACCCATGGGCAATCGACGCCGAGGCTGCCGCTGCGCTCGCGCTGCGCTGCGAGGCGGCAGCGATCGCCACCGACCGTCGGATCACCAATTCCGAGGGTGCCGGTGTGAGCGCCCAGCAGTCGCATTTCTTCATGGGCAATACGCGCGGCTTTCGCGGCGGCTATGCCAGCTCGCGGCACTCTCTTTCGGTGGCGCCGATCGCTTCCCGGTCGAAAGGCCCTGGCGGCAAGGGCGAGCCCGACATGCAGCGCGATTCCTGGTACAGCTCGATGCGCGACGCCCGCGACCTGGCAGCCCCCGAGGCCGTCGGCCGCTACGCAGCCGAGCGCGCGCTGTCGCGACTGGCCTCGCGCAAAATCGCCACCTGCGAGGTGCCGGTGCTGTTCGAATCCAGTCTCGCCGCCGGCCTGCTCGGCGCCTTCGTCCAGGCCACGTCCGGCGGATCGCTTTACCGCAAGGCGAGTTTCCTGGAGGGCTGCCTCGGCCAGCAGGCGCTGGCGAAGCACCTCGACCTGCACGAGGATCCTCACGTGTTCAAGGGCAAGGGCAGCGCACCGTTCGACGACGAGGGGGTGGCCACGCGTGCGCGCGCGGTGGTCGAGGCGGGCGTGGTTCAGGGCTACTTCCTGTCGAGCTATTCGGCTCGAAAACTCGGCATGGAGACCACCGGACATGCCGGCGGTTCGCACA
>DATDES010000021.1:0-2670 GCA_036522975.1 Burkholderiaceae bacterium
AGATGAGCCCGCAGATGCCGCTGATGCTGCAGGAGAACTTCACGGTCAAGCTGCTCGAGATGCTGCGCACCGGCGAGCTCGACTGCGCGATCATGGCCGAGCCCTTTCCCGACAGCGGCCTGGCCATCGCGCCGCTGTACGACGAACCCTTCATGATCGCGGTGCCAAAGAAGCATGCGCTGGCCAAGCGCAAGAGCGTCAGCGCCGAAGAGCTGAAGCAGGAGACGATGCTCCTGCTCGGCACCGGGCACTGCTTCCGCGATCATGTGCTCGAGGTCTGCCCCGAGTTCGCGCGCTTCTCGAGCGACGCCGAAGGCATCCGCAAGAGCTTCGAGGGCTCGTCGCTGGAAACCATCAAGCACATGGTGGCCTCGGGCATGGGAGTCACCGTGGTGCCTCAGCTCAGCGTGCCACCCGAGGCGCAGACCCACCTGGCCTACGTGAATTTCACCGACCCGGTGCCGTCGCGACGGGTGGTCCTGGCGTGGCGGCGCAGCTTCACCCGCTACGAGGCGATTGCCGCGCTGCGCAATGCGGTCTATGCCTGCGCGCTCGACGGGATGACGCGGCTGTCCTGAGCGCGACCGCTCCCGTGCGCTGCACGGGGTGCGAGGTGCGCGCCGCAGCTGTCATGGCCGGCATGGCGGCGCGCGCCTCCTATCGCGGCGATGCGACATGCCGATTGGCGCGGGCTTCGGGGCCGCGGCACACTGACGACCTCGTCGTCCAGGAGCCCGTCATGTCGAAGAAGACCCCCCCGCCGTCCCCGCTCGCGCCCAACATCGGCATCAGCGCCAAGGACCGGGCCGCGATCGCCGCCGGCCTGTCGCGCCTGCTCGCCGACACCTATACCCTGTACCTGACCACCCACAACTTCCACTGGAACGTGACCGGGCCGATGTTCAACACCCTGCACGCGATGTTCATGGCCCAGTACACCGAGTTGTGGAACGCGGTCGACCCGGTGGCCGAGCGCATCCGCTCGCTCGGTCATCCGGCGCCGGGTTCGTATGCCGAGTTCGGCAAGCTGAGCTCGCTGCCCGACGCCCCCGCCGCACCGCCGAAAGCGCTGGCGATGGTGCGCATCCTGGTCGACGGCCACGAAGCGGTGGCCCGCACCGCCCGCAACCTGTTCCCGCTGGCCGACAAGGCCGGCGACGAGCCGACTGCTGACCTGCTGACCCAGCGCCTCACGGTGCACGAACAGACGGCGTGGATGCTGCGGTCGCTGCTGGAAGAGTGATCGCCAGCCGGCGTCCGACTCGGCAGCTCCGATGGGCGGCAGCATGGTGCGCAAGAGGAAGGGGTTGAGCAGGCGCAGGGGCGGCAGCACATCGTCCCGGACCCTGGCGTCCAGGCATTCGACATAGACGCTGATGCCCGGCAACTCGAGCACGCCGGGATAATCGCCTGTTTAGACCTGGGTCATTCATGTCCGCCGCCATCCCCGAGCAGGTGCGCCGCCGCCGCACCTTCGCCATCATTTCCCACCCCGACGCGGGCAAGACCACGCTGACCGAAAAACTGCTGCTGTTTTCGGGCGCGATCCAAATCGCCGGCTCGGTCAAGGCGCGCAAGGCGAGCCGGCACGCCACCTCGGACTGGATGGAGATCGAGAAGCAGCGTGGCATCTCGGTCGCGTCCAGCGTGATGCAGATGGAGTACCGCGACTGCGTCATCAACCTGCTCGACACCCCCGGCCACCAGGACTTCTCCGAGGACACCTACCGCGTGCTGACCGCGGTCGACGCGGCGCTGATGGTGATCGACGCCGCCAACGGCGTCGAGCCGCAGACGCGGCGCCTGCTGCAGGTCTGCCGTGCGCGCAACACCCCGATCCTGACCTTCGTCAACAAGATGGACCGCGAGGTGCAGGAGCCGCTGGCGTTGATGGACGAGATCGAACGCGAACTCGGTATGGAGGTGGTCCCTTTCACCTGGCCGGTCGGCATGGGCAAGCGTTTCCACGGCGTGATGGACCTGCGCGAAGAGCGCATGCGCGTGTTCTCCCCGGGCGAGGACCGACAGCGCGAGGACGACCAGATGCTGAAGGGCCTTAACAACCCGCTCTACGCCGAACGCTTCGGCGCCGAGTGGGCCCAGGCGCATCACGACATCGAACTGCTGCAAGCCGCGGCGCCGCCCTTCGACGAGGCCGAGTTCCTCGCCGGCCACCAGACGCCGATGTTCTTCGGCTCGGCGATCAACAACTTCGGCGTGCAGGAGGTGCTCGACGCCCTGGTCGACCTGGCGCCGCCGCCGTCACCCAGGGTGGCGATGCAGCGCACTGTGAACCCAGAGGAGCCGAAGTTCAGCGGCGTGGTGTTCAAGATCCAGGCCAACATGGACCCGGCGCACCGCGACCGCATCGCCTTCGTTCGCGTGGCCAGCGGCCACTTCGAGCGCGGCATGCGCCTGAAGGTCGTGCGTTCGGGCAAGGAGTTGCGGCCGAACACGGTGGTGTCATTCCTGTCCCAGCGGCGCGAGCTGCTCGACGAGGCTTTTGCCGGCGACATCATCGGCATCCCCAATCACGGCGTGCTGCAGCTCGGCGACACGCTGACCGAGGGCGAAGCGCTGCAATACACCGGCCTGCCCTTTTTTGCGCCCGAGATGTTCCGCTCGGTCGAGGTCGCCGACCCGCTGCGCACCAAGCAGTTGAAGGCCGGC
>DATDES010000022.1:0-3373 GCA_036522975.1 Burkholderiaceae bacterium
CTGTCCTTCCACTCCTGGGACATCGACGAGAGCGGCCTGGTCGCCGAGGCCGACCGGCCGGCCGTGCTGGCCGAGCTGGCGAGCAAGAGCCAGGCGCAGGGCGACAACGAGACGAGCACGCGCCTGTGGCTCAAGGCCCTCGCCTCCAGCGACGATGGCAAGGGCGTCAAGCCCGACGCCGCGCTGCGCCAGCGGGTGCAGCGCGTGCTGGCCGATCCGGGCTTGGCGCGCACCCACATGGACGTGCTGATCTATGGCGCGTCCGGCATGGTCAAGGCCTTGACCGCCGACGACAGCGCCGACCGGGCGCCGCTGGTGGCGCAGTTCGATGCCACGCTGGCCCGCCTCCAGGCCGACGCAACCTTGTCGCGCGGCGACCGCGTCAGCGCGCTGATCGAGCGCGTCGACCTGGCGCGCCTGGGCCAGCCCAAGGAGGCGACCCAGCCAAGTTTGCCGGCGCCCCTGGTGCAGGAGGGTCGCGACATGGCGGCGCGCATGGACCGCGAGATCACCGACGGCTACGAGCGCCAGGCCGTGATCACCGCGGTGGCGCATATGTTGGCCAAGGCCGGACTGTGGAGCGAAAGTGACGCGCTGCTCAAGGCCAACCTGGCCAAGAGCCACTCACCCTATTACCTGATGAGCCAGCTCGGCAGCAACGCCAGGAAGCTGGGCAAGAAGGACGAAGCGCTGCGTTGGTATCAGCAGGCCTACGACAAGAGTGAAGGCCCGGCAACGCGCTTGCAGTGGGGCGCCAGCTACGTCAACGCGCTGGTCGACCTCGCCCCGGGCGATGCGGTGCGGATCGAAAAGGCGGCGTCCCAGGTCTTTGCCGATGCCGCGAAGGACCAAGGCGCATTCCATGAGCGCAGTGCCCGTTCGCTCGAGCGCGTCGGCAAGAAGCTGTCGAGCTGGAACGCCGACGGCAAACACGCCGCGTCGATCAAGCGCCTGCAAGCCCAATTGCAGGGCGTCTGCGGCAAGCTCGATGCCGCCGCCGCCCAGCGCGCTACCTGCGAGGCCGTCCTGCCGCGCAAGTCTTGAGGCGCGGCTTGCTGCCGAGCGGCGGTTGCGGACACACCCTTGGCCGGCCCGCGAGGTTTCGGCGATGATCTGTAGCCGGCCGCCACGAGCGGCCGCGATCTTGTTACCCGAGCCAAAGCCCTTGAGCCACGACGCGCGCGCATGACTTCGATGTATTCCAGCCAACCCGCTGCGCGCGTCGCGTGCGTCTGGGCCCTGGCCGCAGCGCTCGCGTGCTCGGCGGGAGTGGCGGCGACGAAGCCGGACCGGCCCGCGGCCGCGCCGTCAACCGTCGCTGCTTCGGCGCCTGCCGCCCCGGTAGTCACTGGCCGCTGGCTGCATGCCGTTTCGGCCTACACGCCGCCGAAGTACGGCCCCGACTTCACGCACTTCGACTATGTCAATCCGCAGGCGCCAAAGGGGGGCACGCTGCGGATGAGCAACCCGGACCGGCGCTCGAGCTTCGACAAGTACAACCCGTACACGCTCAAGGGCGTGGCCCCAGCGGCCATGACGATGCTGGTGTTCGAGCCGCTGTGCGTGTTTGCGATGGACGAACCGCAGACCTTCTACGGCTTGTTGGCCGAGTCGATCTACCTCGCGCCCGACTTGATGTCGGTGAGCTTTCGGCTGCGTCCGCAGGCGCGCTTTTCCGACGGCAGCCCGGTTCAGGCGGCCGACGTGGTGCACAGCTTCCGCCAGATCGTCGACAAGGGCCATCCGCAGTACAAGATCATGTTCGCCGGCGTGGCCAATGTGGTGGCGGTGGACGATGCCACGGTGCGTTTCTCCTTCAAGGAGGGCAAGACCGAGAACGTCTTTGCGGTGGCCGACGTGCCGGTGTTCTCGCGCAAGTGGGGCGGCGGCAAGCCTTTCGACCAGATCGTCAACGAGTGGCCGATTGCCACCGGCCCCTACGCCCTGGCCAAGGCCGACATGCCGCGCCGCCTGGAGCTGGTGCGGCGCAAGGACTACTGGGCCGCCGACCTGCCGGTGCGGCGGGGCCACTTCAATTTCGAGCGCATCGTCTACCGGATGTACAAGGACAACGACGTGCGGCGCGAGGCCTTCAAGGCCGGCGAGTTCGAGATCCTGCGCGAGATGACGGCATCGCAGTACGTGCGTGGACACCGCGGCCCGAAGTGGGACGACGGCCGCATCAAGAAGCGGGTCTTCGAAGTGCAGACCGGCAGCATGTTCCAGTCCTTCAACTTCAACCTGCGGCGCAAGCAGTTCCAGGACATCCGCGTTAGGGAAGCGCTGAACCTGGCCTGGGACTTCGAGGCCTACAACAAGTACCGCACGTTCCGCCGCGCCGACAGCCTGTTCGCGAATTCGGAGTTCGCGGCCGACGGCACGCCATCGCCCGACGAGCTGAAGTTGCTGGAACCGTTCCGCGCCGAACTGCCGGCGCGCGTGTTCGGCCCGGCCTACCGAGCGCCGCGCACCGATGTCCACCCGAATGCGCTGCGCGAGAACCTCAAGCGCGCCGCAGCCTTGTTGGCCGAGGCGGGGTGGAAGGTGGGCGACGACGGTTGGGTGCGCAATGCCGACGGCGAAACCTTGGACATCGAGTTCCTCGAACCCAACTCGGTGGGCCGTTTCTCTGAATTCGAGCGCAATCTCAAGCTGCTGGGGGTGCGCTACAGCGAGCGTCTGGTCGACTTTGCGCTCTACCGCCGGCGCCTGGAGAGCTTCGACTTCGACACCGTCATCATCGTCGAAGGCAAGTTCACGCTGCCCGACCCGGCCGACCTTGAAGCGCTGTACGGCAGCAAGGGCGCCGACATCGAAGGCGCCAACAACTTCAAGGGCATCAAGAGCGCGGCGGTCGACGCGCTGATCGGCCACATCGCCCGCGCCACCACGATGAACGAGTTGCGCGCCGCTGCGCGCGCGCTCGACCGTGTAGTGACCTGGAACTTCTGGCAGCTGCCGATGCTGTACGCCAATACCGAACCGATCTCCTACTGGAACCGCTTCGGCATGCCCAAGACCGTGCCCAAATACTTCCAGATCGACAGCATGCCCGACGTGCACAGCCTGCCCTGGCCCCTGTGGACCTGGTGGGACCTGGCCGCCGAGGGCGGCGCGGCTGCCAAACCCTGATTGAAGGCACTGCCATGCTGGTCTACCTCCTCAAGCGCATCCTGCTGATGGTGCCCACGCTGCTGGGCGCGTTGACGGTCACCTTTGTCGTGATGCAGTTCGTACCCGGCGGGCCGGTCGAGCAGATCCTGGCCGAGGCCCGCGCTGGCGGCGGCGGCGACGCGGGCGGCTACCGCGCCGGCCGAGATATCGACGCCAAGCAGATCGCCGAGCTGAAAGCGCTCTACGGCTTCGACAAGCC
>DATDES010000023.1:0-4407 GCA_036522975.1 Burkholderiaceae bacterium
AAGTACATCTTCCGCACCGGCCGCAATAGCTCGCAGGACGCCCTCGCCAACGCCGCCGCCTTTGATCAGGAGGGCACGACGATCGCAACGCTGGCACAGGATTACGCCTTCGGTCGCGACGGCGCGAAGGCCTTCAAGGACGCGCTGAAGAAGGCCAAGCTCGTGCACGAGGAATACGTGCCGCAGAACGCGACAGACATCACCGCTGCGGCGCAGCGCATCTTCGACAAGCTCAAGGGCCAGCCCGGGCGCAAGGTGGTCTTCATCATCTGGGCCGGCAACCTCGCGGTGCCGTTCAAGATGCTCGACCTCGAGCCGCAGCGCTACGGCATCACGCTGGCCACCGGCGGCAACATCCTACCGGCGATGACCCTGTTCAAGCGCGTGCCGGGCATGGAGGGCGCGCTCTATTACTACTTCGGCATCCCGAAGAACCCGGCCAACGAGTGGCTGGTCGCTAACCACTACAAGCAGTTCAAGGCGCCGCCGGACTTCTTCACCGCCGGCGGCATGAGCGCGGCGATCGCGGTCGTCGAGGCGCTGAAGAAGACCAAGGGCGACACCGGCACCGAGAAGCTGATTGCGGCGATGGAAGGCATGAGCTTCGAAACGCCCAAGGGCAAGATGACCTTCCGCAAGGAAGACCACCAGGCGATGCAGTCGATGTACCACTTCAAGGTCAAGGCCGATCCGGCCTTCGAGTGGGGCGTTCCGGAACTGGTGCGCGAGATCAAGCCGGAAGACATGGGCGTTCCGATCCGAAACAAGCGCTGACCCTGCGCATTGCTGCCTCGGGCGGGACATGCTTGAGACCCGCGAACTCACGATCCGATTCGGCGGCCATGTGGCCGTCGATCGCGTGTCGTGCCGTTTCGAAGCTGGCACGCTGACGGCCATCGTCGGGCCGAACGGCGCGGGCAAGACGACGCTGTTCAATCTGATCTCGGGGCAGCTGCGCGCCACTTCGGGGCAAGTGCTGCTCGACGGCAAGGACATTTCTTCCTTGGCGGCGCCGCTGCGAACGCGGCGCGGTCTAGGTCGCGCCTTTCAGTTGACCCAGCTGTTCCCGAACCTCACGGTGCAGGAGAACGTGCGCCTGGCGGTGCAGGCGCGCGAGCAGGGCCGCGGCAAGGCGGGACTGGACCTGCTGCGCGTGTGGCTCGACCGTCAGGAATGGATCGCCGAGGCGACGGGTCTACTCGACGAGGTGCGCCTGGCTGACAAGCGCGACGCCGTCGCCGCCAGCCTGCCGCACGGCGACCAGCGCAAGCTCGAAGTGGCCCTGTTGATGGCGCTGGACCCGAAGGTCTACATGTTCGACGAGCCGACCGCCGGTATGAGCGTCGACGAGGCGCCGGTCGTGCTCGAACTGATCCGTGCGCTGAAGGCGCGGCGCGACCGCCTGATCCTGCTCGTCGAACACAAGATGGACGTGGTGCGCGAACTCGCCGACCGCATCGTCGTGCTGCACAACGGTGCGCTGGTGGCGGACGGGGAGCCGGCGGCGGTGATCGCGTCACCCATCGTTCAACAAGCCTATCTCGGCATGGCCGCGGAGGAGCCGGCATGACGGCCTTGCTGCAGCTTCAGGACGTGCACACGCACATCGGCGCGTACCACATCCTGCATGGCGTCAACCTCGACGTGCCGGAGGGCGAGGTGACCGTGCTGCTGGGCCGCAACGGCGCAGGCAAGACGACGACGCTGCGCACCGTCATGGGCCTGTGGCGCGCGACGAAGGGCAGCGTGGCCTTCAAGGGCCGGCCCGTGCACGGCCTGCGAACCCCCGAGATCGCGCAGGCCGGCATCGGCTACGTGCCCGAGACGATGGGCATCTTCAGCGACCTGACGGTCCAGGAGAACCTGCTGTTGGCGGCCCGCGCCGCGCGTCGCGCGAGCGAGTTGGACCCACAGCGCCTCGAATGGATCTTCGGCTTCTTCCCGGCGCTGAAGAAGTTCTGGCTCTTCCCGGCCGGCAAGCTCTCGGGCGGGCAGAAACAGATGCTGGCCATCGCGCGCGCGATCGTCGAGCCGCGTGCGTTGCTGCTGATCGACGAGCCGAGCAAGGGCCTCGCGCCATCGATCGTCAACAACCTGGTCGCTGCGTTGCGTGAGCTGAAGCATCAGGCGGCGACGATCCTGCTCGTTGAGCAGAACTTCCAGATGGCCAAGGCGCTCGGTGACAGCGTCGCGGTGATGGACGACGGGCGGGTGGTCCATCGCGGCTCGATGGCCGCGTTGGCCGACGACGACGCAATGCAACAGCGCCTGCTCGGCCTGTCTCTGGCGGTGCACCAATGAACGCCGTGACCGCGACCGCCGCGAGCGCGATTCCCGAAGCCCGCTTCGACTGGAAGCCGATCGCCCTGCTCGCAGCTCTGGCGCTGGGTGCGCTGCCGCTGATCGGCTCGCCGTCGACCTGGGTCACGCTCACGGTCGCCGGCCTGGCGATGGGGCTGATCGTCTTCATCATCGCGTCGGGCCTGACCCTCGTGTTCGGCCTGATGGACGTGCTCAACTTCGGCCACGGGGTCTTCATCGCCGTCGGCGCCTTCGTCGCCACCAGCGTGATGGGCGGCATGGCGGGCTGGTCGATGTCGCCGGCGCTCTTGCCCAACCTTGGCGCCATCTTCATCGCGATGCTGGCCGCGATGGCCGTGGCCGGCGCGATCGGCTTCGCGTTCGAACGGGTGATCGTGCGCCCGGTGTATGGCCAGCACCTGAAGCAGATTCTGATCACGATGGGCGGGATGATCGTCGGCGAGGAACTCATCAAGGTCATCTGGGGGCCGCAGCAGATCCCGCTGCCGCTGCCCGAATCGCTGCGCGGGTCATTCCTCTTCGCGGTGTTCGGTGATACGGCCGCGATCGAAAAGTACCGCGTGCTCGCGGTCGCGATCGGCCTGCTGGTTTTCGTGGCGATGCTCTGGGTGCTCTCGCGCACCAAGGTTGGTCTCCTGGTGCGCGCTGGCGTGCAGGACCGCGAGATGGTCGAGAGCCTGGGCTACCGGATCGAGCGCCTGTTCATCGGCGTCTTCGTCGTCGGCTCGGCGCTCGCCGGCTTGGGCGGCGTGCTCTGGGGCCTGTACCAGCAGAGCGTGGTGCCGCAGATCGGCGCCCAGGTCAACGTGCTCATCTTCATCGTCATCATCATCGGCGGCCTCGGCTCCACCCTGGGTTGCTTCGTCGGCGCGCTGATGGTCGGCTTGCTGGCGAATTACAGCGGCTTCCTGGCGCCCAAGGTCGCATTGTTCTCGAACATCGGCCTGATGGTTGCGGTGCTGCTGTGGCGCCCGCAGGGGCTCTATCCAGTGACCTCGCGATGAATGCGTTGAACCGGCTCCTGTCGCACGACCTGCCGAAGAGCCGCTGGCTCGCCGCGGCGCTGGTGCTGATCGTGCTGGCGCTGGCCGTGGCGCCCTTCCTCTTCCCGGGCGCGAAGGCGCTGTCGGTCGCGGCCAAGATGCTGGTCTTCATCGTGCTCGTCGCCAGCTTCGACCTGCTGCTCGGCTACACCGGCATCGTCAGCTTCGCCCACACGATGTTCTTCGGCATCGGCGCCTACGGCATAGCGATCGCCAGCACGCGCCTCGGCGAAGGCTGGATCGCGGTGTTCGTGGGTCTGGCCTGCGCGCTGGCGCTCTCGCTGCTGCTGTCCCTCGTCATCGGCCTGTTCAGCCTGCGTGTGAAGGCGATCTTCTACGCGATGATCACGTTGGCCGTGGCCGCGGCGTTCCAGACCCTGGCGTCGCAGCTGAGCGATTTCACCGGCGGCGAGGACGGCCTCAGCTTCAAGAACCCGACCCTGCTCAGCCCCTCGTTCGAGGCCTTCGCCGAGCCGCTGTTCGGCCTGGCGATCGATGGCAAAGTGCTCAGCTACTACCTGCTGTTCGCGGCCGCGGTGGCGCTGTTCCTGCTGATGCTGCGCATCGTCAATTCGCCTTTCGGCCGGGTGCTGCAGGCGATCCGCGAGAACGACTTTCGGGCCGAGGCGATCGGCTTTCGCAGCGTTGTCTACCGCACCCTGTCGAACGTGCTCGCCGCGCTGTTTGCAACCGTCGCCGGCGCGCTGCTGGCGCTGTGGCTGCGCTACACCGGGCCGGACACGACGCTGTCCTTCGAGATCATGCTCGACATCCTGCTGATCGTCGTCATCGGCGGCATGGGCACTATGTACGGCGCGGTGGTCGGCGCGGTGCTGTTCGTGTTCGCGCAGAACTATCTCCAGGCCCTGATGGGCGCGGTCTCGACCGCCGCCGGAGACGCCGGCCTGCCGCTGCTGCCGGCGCTGTTTCATCCCGACCGCTGGCTGCTCTGGCTCGGCGTGTTGTTCGTGCTTTCGGTCTACCACTTCCCGACCGGTGTGGTCGGGCGGCTGCGCGCTGCGCGGCTCCAACGATCACAACA
>DATDES010000024.1:0-3089 GCA_036522975.1 Burkholderiaceae bacterium
CGCGGGCGCCACCACCTCGCTAGCGCGGATCGCCTGACGCGTCATCAGGCCCGCGGCGCGGCATTGCAGCGCGATCGCGTCATCGTGGTCACCTAGCTTGTCAAACAGGTCGGACAGGCGCAGCAGCACCGTGATTTCCCACTGGGGGTCGGCCGAATGCAGAGCCATACGGGCAGCCTCAAAGCCGTGGTCACGCGCGGCGTCTTGCAGACAGTGTGCGCCGTGCGCATCACCCTCGCCGTCGAGCCCAGCCGCCTGTTCGAAGGCCAGTTCGCCCAACTCGCACAAGGCGTCGACACTGGCATCCACCGCCGACAGGCTGCGTGCGATTTGCAGCCCGTGCTCAGCGTACCGGACCGCCTCGGCCAGGGTACCGAGTCGGCGGTGGCAGCGACTCATCTGCGCCAGGGCCTGGCTCAACGCCGCAGGCTCGCCCGAGGCTTCGGCGGCGTCGAGGGCAACGCTGGTGTCGCGCAGGGCCTGGCGGAGGGCTTCGGCCTGAGGGTTCGCTGACATTGGCGCTTGGGATGATCGTCGTCGTGACCGGAGTCATCGTAGGCAGGTCCTGCCGTGGCGCCCTCCCCCCAGCCTGGGGCTGACCCCCGAGTGCGGGGGCGCGCAGTGCGATGGGCTTTCGTTCGCCACGATCACGAGCCTTGTCCTTCGGCTTTCACTCGCTGAGTGGCCTCAGCCATCGTCAAGGAAAACCACAAGCCGGCGGCATGGGCCCGCCTTCGACAATCCATGATCGAGCCCCCGCACCCCACCCGAGTTCCAGGAGATCCGACATGACCCTTCGTTCGACCTTCAGACCCCTGGCCTTGGCCCTGGCCGCCAGCGGTGCCTGCGCCGCGGCCCAGGCCCAGACCGTGCTGACCGTGTCGTCGTGGCTGTCGCCGACCCACACCCTGTCCGAGACGCAGAAGGAATGGTGCGCCGAACTCGAGAAGAAGACCGCCGGCAAGGCCAAGTGCAATATCCTGCCGCGCGCCGTCGCCGCGCCGCCAGGCACCTTCGACGCCGTGCGCAACGGCCTGGCCGACCTCTCGTACACGGTCCAGGGCTACACGCCAGGCCGCTTCGTGACCACCCAGATGGCCGAAGTGCCCTTCCTGGGCAACTCGTCCGAGTCGACCTCGGTCGCGTTCCAGCGCATGTACAGCAAGTACCCGGCGATCGCCGCCGAACACCAGGGCGTCAAGGTGCTTGCGGTCTTCACACACGGGCCGGGCATCGTGTTCAACACCAAGCGGCCGATCGCCAAGGCCGACGACCTGGGTGGCCTGAAGTGGCGGGTCGGCGGCGGCATGGTCAACGAGATCTCAAAGGCCTTGGGCATGAACGTGACCCTGAAGCCGGCGCCCGAAAGCTACGAGCTGCTGTCCAGCGGCGTGATGGACGGCACCCTGTTCCCGGCCGAGTCGGTCGAGTCGTTCAAGATCGACAAGGTCATCAAGCACGGGACCAGCTTCCCCGGCGGCCTGTACAACACCGCCTTCGTGTTCATGATGAACCAGGCCACCTGGGACAAGCTGCCGGCCGATGTGAAGAAGGCCGTCGACGAGCTGTCGGGCGAATACGCCGCGCGCAAGTTCGGCCAAGGCTGGGACAAGGTGGACCGTCGCGGCTACGCCTTCATGCAGGCCGCCGGCGTGCAGTTCACCAAGGCCGATGCGGCATTCGTCAAGGCGGTGCAGGACAAGACCGGCCCGGTCGAGGACCGGTGGGCCGCGGCCGCCGAGGCCAAGGGCCTGAAGGACGCCAAGAAGGTGCTGGGCGAGTACCGCGCCGAGATCAAGAAGCTCGAAAAGTGAACTGATGGCCGCCGCAGCGCTCAAGCGCACGCTCGAGGCGCTTTGCAGCGCGCTCGCGGCGACGGCCCTGTTCGGAATCATGTGGCTGACCCTGGTCGACGTCGGCGGCCGCAAGCTCGTCAGCGCCTCGGTGCCGGGCTCGCTCGAGCTGACCGAGTTGCTGATGGTGCTGGTGATCTTCGCCGGCCTGCCGCTGGTGTCGCTGCGCGGCGAGCATGTGGTCTTCGACTCGCTCGACCCGCTGCTCGAGCGTCGGGTTCGGCGCGCCCAGGGCTTCGTCGTTGATCTGCTTTGTGCCGCCGCGCTGGCCGGGGTAGCCTGGCTGATGTGGGTCAAGGCCGGACAGATGACGGCATACGGCGACACCACGGCGCAGCTGAAGATCCCGCAGGGGCCCTTCGTCTATCTGATGAGCCTGCTCTGCGCCGTCACGGCGCTGGTGCATCTGCTGCTCGTCTTCGCGCCTACCACGCACCACCATCCCGGCATCACATGATCGAAGCCCTGATCGGCTTCGGCGCGATCTTCCTGTTGGCCTTGCTGCGCGTGCCGCTGGCCTTCGGGATGGGCTTCGTCGGCTTCATCGGCCTGGGCCTGATGCGGGGCTGGCCGGCCACGGCCGCCGGCGCGGCCCAGGTGATCTACGAGACCGGATTCGCCTACACGCTGTCGGTGGTGCCACTGTTCATCCTGATGGGCAACTTCGTCGCGAGAGCCGGCCTGGCGCAGGAATTGTTCCGCGCCGCCTATACCTTCGTCGGCCATGTGCGCGGCGGTCTGGCCCACGCCACGGTGCTGGCCTGCGCCGGCTTCGGCGCGATCTGCGGCTCTTCGATCGCCACCGCGGCAACGATGAGCAAGGTCGCCTACCCATCGATGAAGAAGCTCGGCTACGCCGACTACCTGTCGACCGGCGTCATTGCCGCCGGCGGCACTCTGGGCATCATGATCCCGCCGTCGACGATCCTGGTCATCTACGGCATCGTTACCGAAACCCACATCGGCAAGTTGTTCGCTGCCGGGGTGCTGCCCGGCCTGCTGTGCGCGGCGATGATGATGGGCGGGGTGGTCTTCATCACCTGGCGCGACCCGGCCGCCGGTCCGGCCGGAGAACGCAGCAGCTGGCGCGAACGCGCAATCGCCGTGCGCGGCATCTGGGGCGTGGCCCTCCTCGTCCTTCTGGTGCTGGGAGGCATCTACGGCGGCGTGTTCACGGCGACGGAAGGCGCGGGCATCGGCGCCTCGGGGGCCTTCTTCTTCGCCTTCGCACGCCGC
>DATDES010000025.1:0-8983 GCA_036522975.1 Burkholderiaceae bacterium
GCGCCAGGTGTCGCGATAGCTGCGCGTGCCTTCGGGCGACAGTGCCAGCCAGAGATGTCGATCGTCCTGGCGCGCCTGGGTCATGCGCACGACCATGTCGGCCACGGCGCCGCGGGCGTTGCGGCGATCGACCGGCACACCACCGATCCAGCGCAGCCAGCGCCCGAATAGCGGGACCTGGAACAGCGTGTCCTTGCCCCAGAACGCAAGCGGGATGCCGATCGCCCACTTCGCCAGCACACCGACGACGAAGTCCCAGTTGGAGGTGTGCGGGTAGACGATCAGCACGCCCTGGTTCGCCGGCAGGCCATCGAATACGACCTGCCAGCCGGCAAGGCCCAGGACGCCGCACGCCAGCGCGCTGCCACGCAACTGGATCGGACGTTCGCCCAACGTGCCGCTGTCGCTCACATGGCCCCCTGGGCGCTGCGCGCCGGCCCCCCGTGGGGGCGCGAGCGCTTTGGGAGCGGCCCGGCAGCGCTCATCGCGGCTTCAGGGCCCGGTGGCCGATGTCGGTGCGAAACTGCGCGCCGTCGAAGCGGATCGGGGCCAGCGTGGCGTAGGCGCGCTGCTGCGCCGTCTTGACCGAGTCGCCAAGCGCGGTGACGCAGAGCACTCGACCGCCACTGGTCACGATGCTGCCGTCGTCCCGACGCTCGGTGCCGGCATGGAAGACGATGGCATCCTCGGCCGGCGCCGGCAGCCCGCTGATCGCATCACCGCTGCGCACTGGGCCCGGATAGCCGTGAGCGGCCATCACCACGCCCAAGGCGATGCGGCGGTCCCACTGCAGTTCGAGGCTGTCCAGTGTCGCGTCTTCGCCGGTCGCCGTGGCAGCCAGCAGCATCTCGACCGGGTCGGTCCTCAAGCGCATCAGCAGGACTTGCGCCTCGGGGTCGCCCAGGCGGGCATTGAACTCGACTACCCGCGGATTGCCGGCGATGTCGATCATCAGGCCGGCATACAGGAAGCCGCTGAACGGATTGCCGTCGGCGGCCATGCCGGCGATCGTCGGCAGCACGATCTCCTGCATCGCTCGCGCGTGCACGTTGGGAGTGACGACGGGCGCCGGCGAGTAAGCCCCCATTCCGCCGGTGTTGGGGCCAGTGTCGCCGTTGAAGATGCGCTTGTGGTCCTGGCTGGTGGCCAGCGCCAGCACGCGCTGGCCGTCGCTGACGACGATGAAGCTGGCTTCCTCGCCGGCCATGAATTCCTCGACCACCACCCGCGCGCCGGCTTTGCCGTCGAGCATGAAGTCGATCGCGGCGTGGGCCTCGTAGAGCTTCATCGCCACCACGACGCCCTTGCCTGCGGCAAGCCCGTCGGCCTTGATCACGATCGGCGCGCCATTGCGATCGACGTAGGCATGCGCGGCCGCGGCATCGGTGAAGCTGGCGTAGCGCGCGGTCGGGACGCCATGACGCTGCATGAAGTCCTTGGCGAAGGCCTTCGAGCTCTCGAGCTGGGCGGCGGCGCGGGTCGGCCCGAAGATCCGCAGGCCGCGGCCACGGAACAGGTCGACGACACCGGCCGCCAACGGTGCCTCGGGGCCGACCACCGTCAGCCCGATCTTCTCGCTCGCCGCAAAGTCGGCCAGCGCTGCGAGGTCGCTGATGGGCACATTGCGCAGCGCCGGGTCGAGCGCAGTGCCGCCATTGCCTGGCGCGACGTAGACACGCTGCACCTTCGGCGACCGGGCCAGCCTCCAGGCCAGCGCATGCTCGCGGCCGCCACCGCCGATGACGAGGACTTTCAAGGCATCAATACCTGTAACGGAAGATTATCCAGGCGACGCAGACCACCAGGGTGACGATCAGTGCGACCAACACGTCGTTTCCTTTCTCGAGCAACTGCTCGACGCGTGCACCGCTCACTCGCTCATCTCCGCGTTGTGAAAGACGTCCTGCACGTCGTCGAGCTCCTCGATCACATCGAGCAGCTTCTGCATCCGTAGCGCATCTTCGCCGCCGAGCTCGATCGGGTTCTCGGCGCGCATCGTCACCTCGGCGATCTCGGCCTTCACGCCCGCCGCCTCCAGGGCGTTCTTCACCGCCTCGAACTCGGTCGGTGGCGTCAGCACCTCGATCGAACCGTCGTCGCCCGCGATCACGTCCTCCGCGCCCGCGTCGAGCGCCACTTCCATGACCTTGTCTTCGCTGGTGCCCGGCGCGAAGACCAGCTGGCCGCAGTGCTTGAACTGGAAGGCCACCGAACCCTCGGTGCCCATGTTGCCGCCGTACTTGGAGAACGCATGGCGTACCTCGGCCACCGTGCGCACGCGGTTGTCGGTCATGCAGTCGACGATGATCGCCGCGCCACCGATGCCGTAGCCCTCATAGCGGATCTCCTCGTAGCTCACGCCCTCGAGGTTGCCGGTGGCCTTGTCGATGTTGCGCTTGACCGTTTCGACCGGCAGGTTGACCGCCTTGGCCTTCTCGACCGCCAGGCGCAGGCGCGGATTGGCCGAAACGTCACCGCCGCCCAGGCGTGCCGCGACCATGATTTCGCGGATCACCCGCGTCCAGGCCTTGCCGCGCTTCTCGTCCTGGCGGCCTTTGCGGTGCTGGATGTTGGCCCACTTGGAATGACCCGCCATGAAGGAGACTCGCTTTGTTTGCGCTTACGATGCGCTGGATTTTAGTGTGAGGGGTTTGCGACATGGCCGAACCGATCCTGATTGCCAAGCACGGCGACACCGAATGCGTGCTCCTGCCCGGGCTGGCCAACCGCCATGGCCTGATCACGGGCGCCACCGGCACCGGCAAGACGATCACCCTGCAGACCCTGGCCGAGAACTTCTCCCGGATCGGTGTGCCGGTATTCATGGCCGACGTCAAGGGCGACCTGACCGGCATCTCGCAGAAGGGCGTGCTACCCGAGAAGGTGGCAAAGACGATCGAAGAACGCGGCCTGCCGGCCCCTGAGAGCCTCGCCTGCCCGACCACGCTATGGGATGTGTTTGGCGAACAGGGCCACCCGGTGCGGGCCACGGTGTCCGACATGGGGCCGCTGATGCTGGCGCGCATGCTGGCCCTGAACGAGACCCAGTCTGGCGTGCTGAACTTGGTATTCAAGGTCGCCGACGACAACGGCCTGCTGCTGCTCGACCTGAAGGACCTGCGCGCGATGCTGCAGCACGTCGGCGACAAGGCCAAGGACTTCACCACCGAGTACGGCAACGTCAGCGCCGCCAGCATCGGCGCGATCCAGCGCGGCCTGCTGCAGATCGAGGAGCAAGGCGGCGACCGGTTTTTCGGCGAGCCGATGCTGTCCATCGACGACTTCATGCAGACCGTCGATGGCAAGGGCGTCATCAACGTGCTCACGGCCGACAAGCTGATGAATGCGCCGCGCCTGTACGCGACCTTCCTGCTCTGGATGCTGTCGGAGCTGTTCGAGCAACTGCCCGAGATCGGCGATCCGGACAAACCCAAACTTGTGTTCTTCTTCGACGAGGCACACCTGCTGTTCACCGACGCGCCCAAGGCCCTGGTCGAACGCATCGAGCTCGTCGTGCGCCTGGTGCGCAGCAAGGGCGTCGGCGTCTACTTCGTGACCCAGAACCCGCTCGACATTCCCGACACCGTTCTGGCACAACTCGGCAATCGAGTCCAGCATGCCTTGCGCGCCTTCACCCCGCGCGACCAGAAGGCGGTCAAGTCGGCCGCCAGCACAATGCGCGCCAAGCCAGGCCTCGATCTGGAGACGGCGATCACCGAGCTGGCCGTTGGCGAAGCCTTGGTCAGCCTGCTCGATTCCAAGGGCCGGCCGAGCATGACCGAGCGCGTGTTCGTGTTGCCGCCGGGCAGCCAGATCGGACCGATCACGCCGGTCCAGCGCAAGGCGCTGATCGCCGGTTCGCTGGTCGCTGGAGCCTACGAGAAGACGGTCGACCGCGAGTCGGCCTACGAGAAGTTGAAGAGCCGCTCGGTCGCATCGGCCGAGGCCGCGGAGTCGACGCAGCGCGACGCCGGCAAAGGCGCCGTTACCGGCAGCGCAGAGGCATCGGATGACGGCGGTCTGATGGGCAGCTTGGGCAACATCCTCTTCGGCAGCACCGGCCCCCGCGGCGGCAAGCGCGAGGGGCTGGCCGAATCGGCCGCCCGCAGCGCCGTGCGAACGATGGGCTCGGCGGCTGGCCGCGAGATCGTGCGGGGCGTGCTCGGCTCCTTGTTCGGCGGTGGGAAGCGCCGTTGAGGCCGGCGGCGATGCAAGTCGTGATCGGCTTGCTGCTGGTCGTCGTCGCGATCCTGGTCGCGGCACGCCTGGAGCTCTTCTCGGGCCGCCCGCCCGAAAACCTGGGCTTGCGCGAAGGCAAGCTCAAGCCGCCCTCCAAGACGCCCAACAGCGTCAGCAGCCAGGCCCAACTTTGGGCCGATCATCCGCAACGCGAGGCAGCGCAGATCGCGCCCTTCGCGCTGCACGGCGACGGGCCGACGACCCTCGAGCACTTGGCCCGGACCATCGCGAGCATGGACGGCGCGCGCATCGTCGAGCGCCGCCCCGACTATCTATACGCTCAATTCACGACCCGGTTGATGCGCTTCGTCGATGACGCCGAGTTCTGGTTCGATCCGGCCAACGGTGTGATCCAGCTGCGCTCGGCATCGCGCCTCGGGAGCAGGGATTACGGCGTCAACCGGGCCCGGATCGAGGCGATCCGCGCCCGCCTGGGCCGCACTCAGGGGTAGGCGGCAACGGCCAGCGGCGACGGATCGGGAGAGGGCTCCTTGGCGTCCCAGTCGATCTCGCTGCTCATCGACACGGCGTGCGAAGGCACCGCCGGCGCTGACCGATCGAGCAGGCGCATGCCGGCGTCCGGCATCGAGTGGTTCGAGGTCGACGAGGGTGAAGGACCCAGCAGGATCAGCATGACCAGAATGGCAACGCCGGCGGCGATCCAGGCCAGGTGGCGACCACGCTCGCGGCGTGCCGTGTCTTCGTCCAAATCTCGATCAAGGTTCATGGCAGGGACTCCGGTTGAAGGGGCTCCCCAACAATCTAGGCGGCCGGCCTGCCTGCCGCGTCTGTCGCACGATCGAAGCGGTCTATGCCCGATGGCTTATGCCCCGGCGACCGGTGCGTCGAGCCCAAGGGCCCGCGCTCGAACCACGGCTTCGGTCCGGTTGCGCGCCTGCAAGGCCCGCAGAATGGCGGCAATATGGATCTTCACGGTGCCCTCGGTCAGGCCGAGCTCGCGCGCGATCAACTTGTTCGGCTGGCCACGGGACAGCGCGAGCAGCACATCGCGCTGGCGCGGCGTCAGCAAGGCAGCAGCCGACGCGGGCGTCGGCGCCGTGGGTGCATCGAGCGAACGCGCAGGCACATAGACGCCGCCCGCCAGCACCAGGCGCAGCGCGCTCAGCAGCACCTCGGGGCGTTCGCTCTTGGAGATGAAGCCGGCCGCCCCGACCGCCAGCACCGCGCGGATGGTGGCCGCATCGTCCTGGCCCGAGGCGACGACCACCGGCAGCGTCGGCAACTCCTCGCGCAGCCGGCGCAGGCCGGCCGTGCCGTCCATGCCGGGCATGTTCAGGTCGAGCAGGGCCAGGTCGGTTGGCGCGGCGCTGTCGTCCAGAGCCAGGTGCAGCAACATCTCGAAATCGCCGGCCTGTTCGACCTGCGCCGCAGGGTCGAGTTCGCGCACCGTCCGGGCCAGGGCATCGCGCACGAGCGGATGGTCGTCGGCAATCAGCACCTTCATCGCTTGCCTTGCGGGCGCAAGTCGGCGGCTGCCGCGCCCGCCGCGGCTTGCGCCATCGAGTCAAGCCAGCTGCGCAGGCGCGCTGCGGGCACCGGTTTACTCAACCAGGCCAGTCCGCTGTCCTGCATCAGGCGCACGCGATCGGGGGCCGAGTCGCCGCTGACGATCAGCGCCGGCACCGCGGACGCGAGGCGCTCGCGCAGCAAGGCCACCTCGCCGATGCCGTCGCGATCGCCGCGCAGACGCAGGTCGGCGATCACGGCCTGCACGGCCCCATCGCCGGGGTTCAGCTGCGTCAGCACTTCGTCCGCGTCGCTGCCCTCGACGACATGGCAACCCCAGCTTTCGAGCAGGGTGCGCATCGAGTCGCGTACTTCGGGATCGTCTTCAACCATGGCCACCAACAAGCCTTGCAGTGTGCCGCTGACGGGGGCGTCGAGCGACGGCGCGACGACCGCATCGGTCGCCGGCAGGTCGAGCACGAAACGCGTGCCATGACCGAGCCGCGAGTGCAGCGCCAGCGGCACCTTGAGCAGGCGTGTGACGCGGCGCACGATGGACAGGCCCAGGCCCAGGCCGCTGCGGCGGTCGCGCTCCGGGTTGCCGACCTGGTAGAACTCGTCGAACACGCGCTCGCGTTCGGCGTCCGAGATGCCCGGCCCGGTGTCCCAGACCTCGATGCGCCAGGTCTCCGGCCCGCGCCGTCGGCAGCTCACCAGCACGCCGCCGGCCAGGGTGTGCTTGACGGCGTTACCGATCAGGTTGCGCAGCACGCGTTCGACCAACACCGGATCGGTCAGAGCGTTGCGCGGGCCCAGCCCATTGGCGACGCGCACCGACAAGCGCACACCGCGCTGCGCTGCCTGCGCAGCGAACTCCTCGACCAGGCGGCGCAGCATCGCTTCGAGATCGAAGGCGCGCGTTTGCGGCTGCACCACGCCGGCATCCATGCGCGAGATGTCGAGTAGGGCATTGAACATGGTGTCGAGCGCGCCGAGCGACGCATCCATGCGCTGGGCGATATCGCTGGCTTCGCGATCGAGCGGACGCTGGCGCAGCGCCCCGAGGTAAAGGCCCAGGGCATGGATCGGCTGGCGCAGATCGTGGCTGGCGGCGGCAAGGAAGCTGCTTTTGGCGCGGTTGGCCGAATCGGCCCGGTCGCGCGCTGCACGCATGTGATCGAGTGCGGTCACCAGCTCGGCACTCTTGCGCTCGACGCGGACTTCCAGCTCGCGGTTGAGGCCTTCGAGGGATTCGGCGGTACGCACGAAGCGGTCGATCAGGACCCAGGCCACCAGCAGCACCAGGGGCAGCGCCGAGTACGGTGCCAGGGCGACCGGGAAATTGTCGTCGTCGCGCTGGAAAACGAGCCAGTCGCGCAGGCCGAACGATGCCGCTGCAAAGCTGGCCAGCACGAGCAAGGCGCTGTCCAGGCTGCGTTGGCGCCAAGCACTGCGCGCCACCGCTGCCAGGGTGCCGAAAGCCGCGACGACCAGGCCCAGACGCCAGACCAACGCGGCCTGACTGACGACACCCAGGGCGTGCGCCGCATACAGAACCAAGGGCGTCGCCATGCTCAGGCGCAACAGCGCGGCCTCCATGCGCGGCAGCGCATAGCCCGCGAAGCGCAGCGCAAACAAAAGCAGCATGAAGACGAAGAAGGCGTACAGCGAAGTCCACCAGATGCCGTTGTGAATGCCGGGCAGCAGCGCTTCGGGCAGGATGGTCCAGGCCGTGTGAAGGCCCCAGGCGATCGCGCCGACCGCGAAGTAGGCATACATCGGCTCGTTGCTGCGTCGCAGGTAGATCAGCAGTACCGAGGCGCCGAGACAAATGATGACCGTGGCCACCAGCATCGGGCCGAAGACCACCGCAACCGCCTTGCGGTCGCGCAACGCACGCACCTGCGCGTGGGGCCCCACGATGACACGCGACAGGCTGATGTACGAGGGCGCGCGCAAGGTGATCTCCACGCGGTTCATGCCGGCAACCCAATAAGCCGGTGGCAGATCGACCATCCGCATGGCATGCAGACTGGTCGGGCGCGGCCCGAGCGGCTCACCCAGCCGGTTGAACACCACATGACCATTGAGGCTGATGCGCCCTCGCGCCAGCATGCCGGGCAGGTACAGGTCCATGGGATCCGAGCCAACCTCGCCCGCATCGAAAGCGAGGCGGTAGCTGCGTTCGACGACCCCTTCGCCGCTGACCACGTCGGGCAGCCTGACGAGCTTGACACTGCCATCGGGCTCGATGCGCTCGGCCTGCGTCAGCGTCAGCGGCGATTGCAGGGCCGGGACCGCGCTGCCGGCACTGCCCAGCAACGCGAGCCCGACCAAGACCCGCGCAGCGCCGCAACGCCAACCGTACGACGGGCTGGCGCTGCGCCTCGGGCCAGCGGCTGATGGCATCTCTCACCCCTTCGGGCCCATTCGACACCCAAGCCGCTCGCACCGCAAGTCAGCGCGGCGGGAACGTGAGGCCGCTACACCATCGGCGATAGGTCGAAAGGCATAGACGACACGCTCGATAGAATCGAATCAATCCCGCCGCCCCATCCTGCATGTCCGCCGCCAAAGACGATCCGAATCCCAGACCCAGCAACTTCCTGCGCGCTGTGATCGAGCGCGACCTCGAAACCGGCACCTATGCAGGCCGCCACTTCGCCGGCACGCCGGGCGATGCGGCGCACCATGCGGCCGGGCCGCTCGACGCGGCGCGGATCCGTACCCGCTTCCCCCCCGAGCCGAACGGCTACCTGCACATCGGGCACGCCAAGAGCATCTGCCTGAACTTCGGCCTGGCACGCGACTACGGCGGCGTGTGCCACCTGCGCTTCGACGACACCAACCCGGAGAAGGAAGAGCAGGAGTACGTCGACGCGATCCTCGACGCCGTGACCTGGCTCGGTTTCGACTGGAATGCCAATGGCACCAGCCACCTCTACTACGCCAGCAACTACTTCGACTTCATGCACCGCGCCGCGGTCGCGCTGATTGACGCCGGCCTGGCCTACGTCGACGAGCAGAGCGCCGAGGCGATGCGGGCGAGCCGCGGCGACTTCGCGAACGCCGGGCGCGAGAGCCCCTACCGCTCGCGGACGCCCGACGAGAACCTGGCGCGCCTGCGCCAGATGAAGAACGGCGAGCTCGCCGACGGCGCGGCGGTGCTGCGCGCCAAGATCGACCTCGCGAGCCCGAACATCAACCTGCGCGACCCGGCGCTCTACCGCATCAAGCGCGCGACGCACCACAACACCGGCGACACGTGGTGCATCTA